>NZ_DBMAFI010000016.1:0-69867 GCF_057864385.1 Bilophila sp.
ACCCCCATCCCCTTCAAAGATTTTCGCCCTTATCGAATCCCTGTTGCATGCCTTCCCTGTGGATGCGGGCAGGCGTTCCCGCATCGGGCCTTGAAAACCCTAAAGGCAGGGTGCGGCACCCAAGAGTGGAAATCCGTTTCTCGCTCCTAAGGCTTTTGTGTTTTGGGGGCGTTTGTGTTTTTATGGGGCACGCTTTTTCTCGAAACCAACCCGGCGAAGAGGATGCCTGACGCCTTCAGGGATGCCGCAATGGTATGGAAAACGGTGTTCCGGTTCGGAACATTGCGGCGGCCCTGAGGAAATTGGGGGAATTTGCCCCAAGGGGCGGCGAAGCCGTGGCCGTCAGGCGGGCTTGCGAACCTTGCGGGCATCGCGCGCAAAGCGGTTTCCCCGGCCCGCCGGAAGGCGCGGGTTCGGGCGGCGGCCCGGCCCCCGGAGGCATCCCCTTCCCACGGAGTTCCTGTGATAGACATTTCGACACTCAACCCGGCCCAGCTTGAAGCCGTGACCGCGCCGGACGGCCCGGTGCTGGTCATCGCGGGCGCGGGGAGCGGCAAGACCCGCACCATCGTCCACCGTCTGGCGTGGCTGGCGGAACAGGGCGTCCCGGCAAGCGACATGCTGCTGCTCACGTTCACGCGCAAGGCCAGCCGCGAAATGCTGCTCCGGGCCACGGATCTGCTCGGCTACAGCATCGGCGGCGTCCACGGCGGCACGTTCCACAGCTTCGCGTTCTCGGTGCTGCGCCAGTACAGGCCCGCATGGGCCGAAGGCCCGGTCACGGTCATGGACTCGGCGGACAGCGCCTCCGCCATCCAGCAGTGCAAGGAACGGCTCAAAATCGGCAAGGGCGACCGCTCGTTCCCCAAAACGCAGACCATCATCGGCCTCCTCAGCAAGGCCCGGAACAAGGAAATTTCCATCGGCGACGTGCTCCAGCGCGACGCGCAGCACCTGCTGCCCCACGCCGATGCGCTGGAAAGCATCGGAGAGGCATACCGGGGCTACCGCCGCCAGCATGGGCTGCTCGACTACGACGACCTGCTGTTCGAGCTTGAGGATCTGCTCAAAGGCGATCCCGAAACGGGGCGCGAAGGGCTTGCCGGGCGGTTCCGGGAGCGCTACCGCTACATCATGGTGGACGAGTACCAGGACACCAACCGCGTTCAGGCCCGGCTGGTGCGGCTCCTCGCCGGGGAAGCGGGCAACGTCATGGCCGTGGGCGACGACGCCCAGTCCATCTATGCCTTCCGGGGCGCGGACGTCCGCAATATCCTTGACTTCCCCAAGCTGTTCCCCGGAACGCGGGTCATCCGGCTTGAGGAGAACTACCGCTCCACCCAGCCCGTGCTCGACGTCGCCAACGCGGTGCTGGCCCCGGCCTCCGAGGGCTTCCGCAAAAACCTGTTCACGACCAGGGAAAACACGCCCCAAACGCCCCGCGTGCGCCTCGTCCGCCCCATGAGCGACCTGACGCAGGCCAATGTGGTGGCGGCGCGCGTGGAAGAGCTGCTTGACCGCTATCAGGCGAAGGAAATCGCCGTGCTGTTCCGCGCGGGCTACCAGTCCTACCACCTTGAGGTCGCGCTCTCCAAGCGCGGCGTCAAATTCCGCAAATACGGCGGGCTGCGCTATGCGGAAGCCGTACACGTCAAGGACGTGGTGGCGTTCGTGCGGCTGGCGATCAACCCGCTGGACATGCCCTCCTTCGAGCGCGTGGCGGGGCTGTCCAAGGGCGTGGGGACCAAAACCGCCGAAAAAATCTATCATGTCGCCGCACAGGGCGATTTCGACGCGCTGCGCAAAGCCTGCACCAAATATCCGGATCTGTGGTCGGACATGCTGCTGCTCGACAAGCTGCGCCAGCACAACCTGACGCCCGCCGCGCTCATCGAAATGGTCATTGAGCACTACACGCCCCGCCTTCAGGCCATCTTCCCCGACGACTGGCCCCGCCGTCAGCAGGGCCTTTCGGAACTCGCGCACATCGCCTCGGCCTACACCGATCTCGAACAGTTCGTCGCGGATCTGTCGCTGGAAACGCCGGAGGACGAGGCCGACGAGTTCGATGAGGCGGGCCGGGTGGTGCTTTCCACCATCCACTCGTCAAAGGGGCTGGAGTGGGACGCCGTCATCCTGCTCGATCTGGTCGAGGATCGCTTCCCCTCGCGCCACGCGCTGGTGCGGCCCGAAGACTTCGAGGAGGAACGCCGCCTCATGTACGTGGCCTGCACCCGTGCCCGCGAGGATTTGGAGCTGTTCGTGCCCGCCACGCTCTACAGCCGTCAGAACGGCGGCAATGAGCCCGCGACGCCGAGCCCCTTCGTGCGCGAACTGCCGTTCAGCGCCCTTGAGGAGTGGCAGGAGGGCTACACGGGCCGCATCTCCAAGCGCAGCGCATCCTTTGCCGGAGATCCCGCCTTTTCGCGGCCTTCTCCGGGCATTCCCCGCGAACTGCCCAGCCCCAACGCCGGGCGCGTCAAAGGCGTGTTCCCGCCCCCGGTCATCCCAGATGCCAAAAACGATAAGGCCGCATCCAAGGGCGGCGCGGGGTGCGGCTATTGCCGGCACAAGGTATTCGGGCGCGGCAAGATCGTGGAACAGCTTCCGCCCGACAAATGCCGGGTCAACTTCCCCGGCTTCGGGCTCAAGGTCATTCTCAGCGCGTTTCTGACTCTGGAGGAATAAATGTCCGATCTCGTTTCCGAGGATCACATCCTCGCCCGCATCGCCTCGCATTTCCCCAACGAAGGGCCAGACGTGCTGCTTGGGCGCGGCGACGACTGCGCCGTGCTCGGCGTTTCCGGGCCGCTGTGCGTGAGCACGGATCTGTTCATGGAGGACGTGCATTTCCGGCGTTCCTATTTCACGCCGGAAGACATCGGCTGGAAGGCCCTTGCCGTCAACCTGAGCGATCTCGCCGCCGACGGGGCGCGGCCGATGGGGTTCACGGTGGGCCTGTCCCTGCCGCCCGATGCGGATATGGCCCTTGTGGACGGCCTGTGCGCGGGCATGGCCGAGCTGGCGGCCCAGGCTTCCGTGCCGCTCGTGGGCGGCGACCTCTCCCGCGCCGACAAGCTCCATCTCTGCCTGACGGTATTCGGGCAGGCGGAAAAGACGCTCCTGCGCGGCGAGGCGCAGCCCGGCGACGTTATTTTCCTCATCGGCAGGACGGGCCTTGCACGCGTCGGTTTGATGCTTTTCGAGGAGCAGGGCCGCGCCGCCCTCAACGGGTGGCCCATCCCCTGCGAGGCGCACCTGCGCCCCGCCCCGCGCCTCAAGGAAGGCATGCGCCTGTCGCGCCTTGCGGCGGACTGGGGACGCGAGAAAGGCGATCCCGCCTGCGGGCGGCTTGGGCTCATGGATCTTTCCGACGGCCTCGCCCGCGATCTGCCCCGGCTGGTCGGGCCGGGCATGGGCGCGGACATCGGCATGCCCATGCCGCACACGGAAATCCTCCGCTTCATGCGTTCCCGCAGCGAGGCCGATCCCGTCGCCGCAGCCAGGCGGCACGCCTTCCTCGGCGGCGAGGATTACGCGCTCATCGGGACGTGCTCGCCCGAACTTGCCGTACACGTCATGGTCGCCAACGCCGAGACCACCATGCTCGGCAAAGTCACCGAAGGCGGCGTGATCCGCGTTGACGGCGTCCCCGTGTCCGGCGGGTTTGATCATTTCGCGGGCTAGAGTAAATGGCTTTGGGGGAGATTGGGGAAGGGAGGGAAAACTTTTCTGAAGAAAAGCTTTTCCCTCCCTTCCCCAAACCCCATCCCTCCCTTTCCAAAGACTTTTGCGCTTATCGAATCCCTGTCCGCAGGCTTTTCCAGTGTCATGTTTTTAGGGGTGGGAAAAGGCGTTGACGTCTGCTTGGCAAGGGGGTGCCGTTGTGGGATTCCGGGCGGGGCGCCTCCGGTTGTTCCTGTGGACACGAATCCCGCTTTGTACGAAACTGGGAAGCAGGTTCTTTCCATTGCCCACCGTTCCCGGAACGGGCTGCCATCATCCCATGCCGCTTTTCTTTCCCACTGCGCCCGGAGCGGTTTGCCCCTCCGCGCCGGTGGACGGCCAGGCGTATCTCATTTTAGATATAATTATTTGAAATTATTAAAAAACAATCTTTTCGCGGCTTTAAAATAGTTAAATGATTTCAGTGGATTATATCTAACTGGCGACACAACCTGAAGAGGATGGGCGAACCAAGCGGGCAGTTTTGGAGAAGGGGAAGGCCGGCCTTCCTCTGGAAAGGTCTCTCACCGATTATGGCAACCATTCCTTTCAAAAGGGGTTTCTATGGCTACACTCATCCTGCTGAACAAAACGGAACTGCCGAAGGGCACGCCGTCCGAGGCGTTGGTGGCGGTATGGGACAAGGGCAGCGTCCCCGACGGGCAGATCTCCATCCCCGTGGAGCTGAACGAACGCCTGTTTCCCATCCGTGACGAGCTGGCGGCATGGACGTACGAAACGGGCTGTGCCCGGATCGACGGCAAGCTGCTGGAAGAACACCTCCGCGCCGACGACAACCTGTCCATGTGGTGGTGCTCCACGCTGGTGGAAAAGCACCCCAAGGTGACGCACAACCTGTTCCCGGCGCTGAAGCTGCGCGCCCTTGAGCTTCTGATGGACGATAAGGGCGTCACCCGGCTGGAGCTGCACGCCGCGGCGGGGGCCGACCCGTGGATGGAAGACGTCCTGGGGCGCTTCTGCAAGGCTGCCGGGCGCGAGTTCGCCGTGCACCGTATCGGCGGCGCGGAAGCGGCACAGCCGGAAGGCCTGAAGGCCAGGCTCAAAGCCTGTTACTACCGCCTGCCCGCCCCGGTGAAGGCGCTGGTACGCTTCCCGGCGTGGCTGTGGATCGTGCGCCGCCGCCTGCCGCGCACGCCGCTTTCCCGGCCCGCCCTGCCCGAAGGCGTGAAGCCCGCGAGCATCGTAACCTACTTCCCCAACATCGACATGGCCGCCGCCAAGAACGGGCGGTTCCGCTCCCGCTACTGGGAAAAGCTCCATGACGCCCTCCAGCCCGCCGACGGCAAGCCCAACCGCGTGAACTGGGTCTTCATCTATTTCCCGGCCCCACAGTGTTCCTTCCCCGATGCGATCAAGCTGCGCGACCGCTTCCGCGCCAACGGGCAGGACGGCGCTTCGTTCCACTTCCTTGAAGAATTCCTCACCAACGGCGACATCGCCAAGAGCCTTGTGCGGTTCGGCAAGCTCCTGCTCTCCAGCCGGGCCGTGGAGCCGCAGGTCAGGGAACTGTTCCGCTTCCCCGGCTCCCGGATGGATCTCTGGCCCGTCCTGAAAGACAACTGGGCCGATTCCACCAGAGGCTGGCGGGCGCTGGAACGCTGCCTCATGCGCGAAGCCTTCCGCCGCTATGCGGAATGGGCCGGGCCGCAGGACTGGACGACCTTCCCGCAGGAAAACTGCCCGTGGGAACGTATGCTCTGCCAGTCCATGCACGACGCGGACGCCGGGCCGGTCTACGGCGCGCAGCATTCCACGGTGCGCCCCACGGACTTCCGCTATTTCGACGATCCCCGTATGATCAACGATCCCGCCTGCCGCCGGGCCATGCCCGAACTGTGGCTGTGCAACGGGACCGGTGCACAGGATGCCTTGCTCGCCGGGCACATGCCGAAGGATCGTACCGCACTGGTGGAAGCCCTGCGGTATCTTTACCTCACGCCCAAGCCCGATGCCGAAGCCGCCCCGGAGACGCCCGCCAAGCCCACGCGCCTGCTCGTCGTCACCAGCTTCTTCGCCGATGAAACCGACGCCCACCTCACCGCGCTGGCGGCCTCAGCCAAGGCCGGGGTACTGGACGGCTGGGAAGTCGTCGTCAAGCCGCATCCCTACCTGCCCGTAGCCGAACGCCTCAAGAACCTGTACGGCGCCGCCGAGCCGCCCAGCGTCGTGGACGGCCCCATCGGGAACTTCCTCACGCCGGACACCGTGGTCTGGGCTTCCAACTCCACCACCGTGGCGCTGGAGGCCGCTTTCCGCAAACTGCCCGTGCTGGTGCAGGCCGCCGAGGACGACGTGGATCTTTGCCCCTTGCAGGGGCTTCCCGGCGTGGTCAACGTCCGCACGGTCAAGGATGTGGCCGCCGCCCTCGCCGTTCCCAAAGCCCCCGACCTGCCGCCCGACTACCTCGCCCTCAACCCCGAACTGCCGAGATGGAAGGAGCGTTTGGGGCTCTAGAACAACTTAATTTTAAGATGTTGCAGTGAACGTTTAAGGCACGCCCGATCCGGCATTGAACAGCGCCAATAAATGGTGCTTATGCCTTCGCAGCGACCGCCTGCTTCCCGCAGCCGGAAGCGTATTTTCAACGTGAAAACGCTCGCCGAGGCCGACGCCAATCCCCATGACGGCAAGCAGGAAATGACAAGGCTGTGTTATAGAAAATGGTTGATGCTTTTTTCCTTGAAGCTCCAAAGGGATAACCGGCAAAATGCCTTAGCCGTGGCTCCCGCCAAGGGGAAAACCGGAGAAAAAGGCTGTATTTTCACCGCACTGTGGAGATGAAACAACCACAAACGATACAGGGCCAATGATAAAAAGGGGGGCATTCAGCCCCCCTTCCTGTTGCCTTAAGCGGACTGCCCCAGACGGCTCCCCCTCCAAAACCGCCTGTGATTTTTATAACTCTTCTTAAATGAAGTAAAATAAAGCCCAGACGAGAGGCATTCGCCTTTTCGATGATTTCTAAAAAATTCATTTTGAATTTCAGATAGTTGAAATGCGATTTTCATTGCGGAAGCGAATGCCTCCCAGACGGTTCTTCCTTGATAAGGGCTGGGCCGTTATGTATGGTGGAGGCATTTCATGCCCGCTTTCTTCAAACGGGCACAAAGGGGGGTTGTCTGGGATGAAAAAGCTGTTGCGCGCGCTCAAACAATGGACACTCCTCATCGCCATCACCGTAGGGGCCGTGGGGCACAGTTTCTTCTCACAGTTCACATGGCTCGCGCCGTGGCTCCTCGCCTCCATGCTCCTGCTGACCTTCTGCAACATCTCGCCGCGCGATCTGCGGTTCCACCCCCTGCACCTCATCCTGATGGGCCTTCAAGTCGCCATGAGCCTTGGCCTCTATGCGCTGACGCTCCCGTGGCATCCGGCCATTGCGCAGGGCGTATGCATGGCCGCCCTCACACCCACGGCTACGGCGGCGGCCATCATCACCGGCATGCTCGGCGGCAGCGTGGCCTTCCTCGCGGCCTATGCCTTCCTGAGCAACCTCGCCATCGTCGTGCTCGCGCCGCTGATCCTGCCGATCATCGCCACGGGACAGATCGACACGCCCTTCCTCGAAACCATGTTCAACGTGTTCATGCGTGTGGGGCCCACCATGCTCTTGCCCCTGCTGGCCGCGTGGTTCATCCAGTACGCCGCCCCCAAAGCCAACGCCGTACTGCTGCGCTGGGGCATCTTGGCCTATTACCTGTGGGCGGGGATGCTCATCATCCTTATGGCAGGCACCTTTGAACAGCTCCTGAAGCCCGGCGAAAAGGATTACCGGCTCGAACTCCTCCTTGCCCTCGCCGGGATCGCCGTCTGCACAGCCAACTTCATCCTCGGCAAATCCATCGGTTCCCGCTTCCACCGCCGCATCGCGGGAGGGCAGGCGCTGGCGCAAAAGAACATCATCCTGCCCATGTGGCTGACCTTTCAGTATCTCGACCCCATCGCGTCCGTATTGCTGGCCGCCTACTCCATCTTCCAGAACATCGTCAACGCCGCCCAGATATGGCTCAAAGGACGGCGCGACGACCGCATCATCCAGCGCCTCCACGACTTCCACGAGAAAAAACACGCCCGTATGCAGGCCGCCCAGCGGCTGATCCCCCAAGAGGAACACGCCGAACTCCTCTCGGAACTGCCTGTCCGCGTCAAAGACAGGCTCAAAAAATAACAGGGCACGCGCCCACACGGATCGCATTCCCGGTTTGAATGGGAAACAGCCCCATCTCCGTGCCATCCCCCTGCCACGGAATCCCTGTCCGCGATGTAACGCCCCGTAATCCCCCCGCAGCCTCATTGGAGAAGTCTTTCAAAAAGGCTCTATATAGTGGTTGTTCCATCTCCACAGCGCGGTGAAGATACGGGCTTTTTATCCGGTTTTCCCATCGTCGGAATCCACAGCTACGGTATTTTGTTGGTTATTCCTTTGGAACTTCAGGGAAAAAGCATCAACCATTTTCTATAACACAGCCTTCAAAAAGGCTGTGCCATAGGAAACGGTCAATGCTTTATTTTTTGAAATTCCAAAGGAGTAACTAGGGCGTGTCACCTTGCTATATAACTACTTGAAACTATTAAAAATAATCTTTTTGCATTTTGAAAGAACAGTTCAATATTTTCAATAGATTATATCTAATCAACGGTACAACCTAGGACAAATGAACTTTAAAAATGTACAATTTTAAAGTGTAAGACACACTCGCTCCGGCATTGAACAACACAAATAAATGATGCTTATACCTTCACAGCGACCGCCTGTTTCCCGCAGCCGGAAGAGTATTTCCAAGGCTGTGTTATAGAAAATGGTTGATGTTTTTTCTTGAAAATCCAAATAGATAACCGAAAAAATGCTTAGTAGTGGATCCCGACAAGGGGAAAACTGGAAAAAAGGCTGTATTTTTCACCGCACTGTGGAGATGAAACAACCACATACTATAACAGAGCCATTTTCAACGTGGAAACGTTCTAAATAAATGCCCCAGTCATGGGGCCCCATCAGCGGAAAATTTTGAGGAAAAGACTGTATTTTCATCATATTGAAAAGCAACCGCATACTGTAACAGAGGCAAAGAAAAAGCGCTGTTCTTCTAAAAGTGGAAGCCCCCCTCTTCTGCCCATTACGCCGCACTGAACAGCCCGCCCCAACCCGCTTGGGGGGCTCCCCACTCCCTTCCCTGAGCCCAAAACGCAACGCCTGCCGCACGGGGGGCGACAGGCGCTGTCCTCCCCTCCAAGGAGGGGACATTCCCCTTGCGGTTTGCCAAAGGGGAATGTCCGGGGGGAGGGAAGATGCGGCATCCCGGTTGGGGCAGGACGCCGCGGTTTGGGGCTAGAGCAAATGGGCTTTAACGTTTTACAGTGTTAAAATACCCGCTCCGGCATTGAACAGTGCAAATACATTGTGCCTATGCCTTCACAGAGGCCGCCTGCTTCCCGCAGTCGGAAGAGCATTTTCAGCGTGAAAACGCTCTAGAAGGGCCAGAGCATCGGGATGACGAACACGCACAGCACGAGGCTGATAAGCTGCAACGGCCAGCCCGCCTTCAGATAATCAAGGAAGGTGTAGCGGCCGGGGGTCAACACGATGGTGTTCGGAGGCGTGGCGATGGGGGTCAGGAAGCAGGCCGAGGCGGACATGCAGATGCCCATCATGAGCGGCAGGGGCGAAATGCCGCCGCCGACGGCGATGGGAAGGGCCAGCGGGGCCATCAGGGCCGCTGTCGCGGTGTTCGACATGAAGTTGGTGAGCAGCATGGTAAGCGCGCAGGACACGAACAGCAGCATGGTCGGCCCGGACACGTTGGAAACCACGGCGTTCGCCACCAGCGCGGCAGCCCCGGACTTCTGCATGGCGGCGGACATGGAGAGCATGCCCGCGAACAGGAAAATGGTTACCCAGTCGATGCATTGGAACGCTTCCTTCATGGTCATGCAGCGGGTCGCCACCACAAGGCACGCGCCGAGCACGGCGGCGGTCGTCAGGGGCAGCATTTCCGTCACCATCATGATGACCACGAAAACAAATATCCCCATAGAGTAAGGCATTTTCCCGGTACGGCGCTCCTTCAGTTCGGAACCGAAGGAATGGTCTTCGCCGCCCTTGTCCTCAGGAAGCAGGCGATAACCGAAGGCCCAGTAATACAGCATTCCGGCGGCGAACAGGATGAGGCCGAACTTGCCGAACTCAAAGAAGCCGAACGGCGGGATGCCTACCTGATCGAGCATGGAGTTGACGATGCCGTTGGGGGGCGTGCCCACGAGGGTCACGGTGCCGCCGAGGGACGACGCAAAGGCCACGGGCATGAGGATCTTGCTCGGCGCGACCTTGGCGGAGGCGCACATGCCCATGATCATGGGGACGGCCACGGCGGTGGTTCCGGTATTGGAAAGCACGGTGGACAAGCCGCCGACAGCGATCATGGAGAAAAGCAGCAGCTTCTTCATATCGCCTTTGGACAGCTTCAAGGCCATCTGGCCGACCTTGTCGGCAAAACCGGTGACGAACGTCGACTCGCCGATGATGAACATGGCCATGAACAGCACCACGGTGTTGTCGCCGAAGTAGCTGAACGCCACTTTTGAGGTCAAAACGCCTGTGCTGGAAAGCCCCACGGGCACGAGCATGGCCGTGATGGGCAGCGGGAGCGCTTCCGTAACGAACAGCAGCGCGGCGACGGCGAGGATGCCGAGAGTAATATACGCTTTGGTGTGGTCGCCGGGAACGGCGGCGCCCGCTGTCCCGGACGAGGCCGCAAAGCACTCCATCCCACCGGACAGATAAACGCCCGCACACGCAACAATCAACAGAGCCAAGAAACCCCACATGAGCCGTTTCATACAAACATTCTCCCCTGCTTGCCAAAAAAGCGAAAACAGTTAGTGTATGAAAGTCATCAAACTGGTGATGCCTTTGACGGAAACGCTTCCCAAGGGCGGCCTTGTTCCTCCCAAAACGCGGCCGCCCTCCCCGATGAGGCGCCCGCCCGCTCCGCTGCAACGGCGTGGACGGGCATTTTTTTATTCGTAAGAAGCGACGAACGGCCGGATGCGATCGTGCGAGGCCTTTACGCGCCGTTCCAGTTCACGGGCGTATCCGTCGAGATCTTCAATACGCTTGCGGGCAGCGCCCGTATCCATCGCAGCTTTGGCGACGGCGGGCGTGATGCGCGTCAAAATGCGCGGATCAAGCGGCTTCGGGATGATGTAATCAAAACCGTATTCGAGCTTGTCCACATTGTAGGCGGAACAGACTTCCGCCGGGACAGGCTCCTTCGCCAGCGCGGCGAGGGCTTCGGCGGCGGCGATCTTCATCGCCTCGTTGATTTCCGTGGCTTCCACGTCAAGTGCGCCGCGGAAAATGTAGGGGAAGCCCGATACGTTGTTGATCTGGTTCGGATAGTCGGAACGCCCGGTACCCATGATGCAGTCCGGGCGGGCCGCCTTGGCATCCTCGTAGGCGATTTCCGGATCAGGGTTCGCCATGGCAAACAGCACCGGCTTGTCAGCCATGGAGCGCACCATATCCCGCGAAACCAGATTCTTAGTGGAAAGGCCGAGGAACAGATCCGCCCCCTTCATGCAGTCCGCGAGGCTCCCAAGATCGTCTTCCTGCGCAAACTCCAGCTTGTATTCGGCCAGATCCGGGCGTTTCTTGTGGATAAGCCCCTTGGAGTCAAACATGCGGATGTTCCCGCGCTTCACCCCAAGCGCGCAGTAGAACCGCGCGCAGGCCATGCCCGCCGCGCCGGCCCCCACCACCACGACGGCCACGTCTTCAATCCTGCGGCCCGTGAGTTCACAGGCGTTGAGCAGGGCCGCGCCGGAAATGATGGCGGTGCCGTGCTGATCGTCATGGAACACCGGGATGCCCATTTCCTTCTTGAGGGCCTCCTCGATGATGAAGCATTCGGGAGCCTTGATGTCCTCAAGGTTGATGCCGCCGAACGTGGGTTCCATCGTCCTTACGGCGGCGATGAACTCTTCGGCGCTGCCCGTCTTGAGGCACAGGTCGAACACGTCGATGTCTGCGAAATTCTTGAACAGGACGCCCTTGCCTTCCATGACCGGCTTGGCGGCGTAAGGCCCGATGTTGCCGAGCCCAAGGACGGCCGTGCCGTCGGAGATCACGGCCACCAGATTGGCGCGCCCGGTGTATTCGGATACCAGCGCCCGATCCTCCGCGATGGCCTTGCAGGCTTCGGCTACGCCCGGCGAATAGGCGAGGGACAGATCCTTCTGGCTTTCGCAGCGCTTGGTCAGCACCACTTCGGTTTTCCCATGACGGGGGGAACGGTGGTATTCAAGGGCTTCTTCCCGCGTGAACAAGGCCATATGTACCTTCCTTTAAATAGAGGTGAAAGGCGACGCCTCAGGCGGCAGGGTGCGAACCGCACCGACGGATGATGCGCGGCACGAAAACTCGCCTCCGGGCGGCGTGATAACTCTTTCCAAGAGTCTGCTGCATATTCGTCAACAAAATTACAAATTCCCTCAAAAACGCAAAATCAACATCCCAACTTATCACGTTTTTTCCCATAAGGTTATCACGACGTTCTTCAGACGGAACAACCAACCTTAACCCCGCCCAAAGGGTGGCCCCCAGCCCTCCCAGCCGTATCGGCCCCGCACCAGCCAGGGACAAAAGCCCCCATGCCGTTCCCTCCGGCGCAGGGGAAACGGCGTACCGTTCCTCCTGCCGATCCGAGGCAACACGCTTCAGCAATTCCGATGGCTGTGTTATAGAAAATGGTTGATGCTTTTTCCTTGAAGTTCCAAAGGGATAACCGGCAAAATGCCTTATCAGTGGATCCTGCCAAGGGGAAAACCGGAGAAAAAGGCTGTATTTTCACCGCACTGTGGAGATAAAACAACCATAAACGATAACAGAGCCTTTCTCTTTATCAACCGTAAACTTGAACAGAGCCATTCCGATTGTGCCGGGGTCCGGGGGGCGGCTCGCCCCCCGGACGGGGTCAAGGGGCGGTAAGCCCCTTGCCGCCGGAGGCCCATCTTTTTAGCTGTGACAGTGCGATCCGCAGCCCTTGAACTTTTCGTACAGGGCCTTGGGCAGGATGCCCTTGACGGACTTGAGGGCCAGCATGCGGCGCATGATGCCGAGCTGGTCTTGGAGGGGAATCTTCTTGGGACAGACATCTTCGCATCCGAGGAGGCCCATGCAGCCGAATACGCCCTGATCGTTGCCGATCACGTCGTAATATTCGTCCTCGGAACGGTTGTCGCGGGGATCGATGTAGAAACGGGCGAGGCGGTTGATGGTCGCCGCGCCGAGGAAGTCCTTGCGCATCCGGGCCGTGCCGCAGGCCGCGATGCAGCAGCCGCATTCGATGCAGCGGTCGAGCTCGAAAATCTGCTCGGCAAGCTCGTTTTCCATGCGCCTTTCTTCGGCGCGGGGATCGAACGCCTTGTCCTGCGTGTGAACCCACGCCTCGATCTTGCGGCCCACTTCACGGAACCATACGCCCGTATCCACCGACAGGTCGCCAAGCAGCTTGAAGACCGGCAGGGGATGCAGGACGATGTGATCCGGCAGATCACGGGTCTGGGTATGGCAGGCGAGGCCGGGACGCCCGTTGATGACCATGCCGCAGGAACCGCAGATGCCCGCGCGGCAGCAGAAGTCGAACTGGAGGCTCGGATCCTGCTGTTCGCGGATGATGTTCAGCGCGATGAACAGGGTCATGGAGTTGTATTCTTCCACATGAAAAGACTGCATGTGCGGAACGGAGGCGGGATCAAGCGGATTGTACCGGAACACCTCGATATGCAATTTGCGACTCATGCTCTTTCCTCATCTACTGAAAATGGTTGTTCTGATCTCCCTTCGCGAACCCTCCCCACCAGCCAAAAAGTTTAGGGGGATGAGAGGAGGGGCCGGGGGAGGGGAGAAGGAGGCCCTTTTCAAAGGGGCCCTTCTCCCCTCCCCCGCAAACGCTTCGCGAGTTACTTGATGGCTTCTTCCGCCTGCTCCTTGGTCTTGATCTTGTCGGCGGGGATTTCGGCGGGGATGATCTTCCCGCCGCCGTAGCCGCGCTCGCCCGGAGGCAGCTCGAACCACGGAGAAGCGTCTTCGTATTTGAGAGTGGGCAGGGAGTCGCCTTCCTTCCAGTAGGCGAGCGTGCGCTTCAGCCATTCGGCATCGTTGCGTTCGGGGAAATCCTCGCGGGTATGCGCCCCACGGGATTCGGTGCGCTGGAGCGCGCCGTAGGCGGTGCAGAGCGCCAGCTTGATCATGCCGGGCACGCGCAGGGCCATGGACAGCTCCGGCGTGAAGCCCTTCACGCTGCCGTAGAGGCCGATGTGCTTGGCCCGCTCGGAAAGCTCAAGCAGCCTGTCGACGCCATTCTGGAGATCCTTGGCATTCCTGAAAATGCCCACGTCGTCCATCATGACGTCCTGCATGGCGTTGCGGAGCTCAAAACAATTTTCCTTGCCGTTGCGACAGGAAACGATGTCGTCAATGGCCTTGGCGACGAGCTTATGGGCATCGTTGACGGGTTCGGTCTTGAACACGCTTTCGGAGCCCTTGAGATACTCAACCACCTTGCTGCCGATGTAACGCCCGGAAACCACGGTTTCGGCGAGGGAGTTGCCGCCCAGACGGTTGAAGCCGTGCAGATCCCAGCACGCCGCTTCACCGGCGGCGAACAGCCCCTTGAGCCCGTAGGCGCGGCCGTCCTTGTCCGTGCGGACGCCGCCCATCGAATAGTGCTGCGTCGGGCGCACGGGGATAAGCTGATGGATGGGGTTCACGCCGAGGAAATGCGTACAGATGTCGTAGATCTCACGCAGCTTGGTCGTGATGTGGTGCTCGCCGAGGTGGCGGATATCCAGCCACAGGTGATCACCGTAGGGGCTCTTCACGCCGAAGCCCTTGCGCATGTGCTCGGTCATGCGCCGGGAAACCACGTCGCGGGAGGCAAGTTCGGCCTTCTCCGGCTCGTAGTCGGGCATGAAACGGTACTCGTTCACGTCGAGGAGCGTCCCGCCGTCGCCGCGGCAGCCTTCCGTCATCAGAATGTCCGTGGGCACGCTGCCTGTGGGATGGAACTGGATGGCCTCCATGTTGCCGAGGGGCACGACGCCGGTATTCAGGGCGCAGATCTGGCCGCCGCCGTCGCAGATGACGGCGTTGGTGGTGGCGCGGTAGATGCGCCCGTACCCACCTGTGGCGATGAGGGTCGCCTTGGCGATGTAGGCGACAAGCTCCCCGTCGCGCAGGGAACGGACAATCGCGCCCATGCAGCGCTCGCCGTCATGGATGAGGGCTTCAGCCTGCATACGGTCGTGGATTTCCACGCCGTACTGGAGGCATTTGCTGTCGAGGGTGTTCAGCACGGAACGCCCCGTGCCGTCAGCCGTGTAACAGGTGCGCCATTTCGCGGTGCCGCCGAAGGCGCGGGCGTGGATGAGCCCGTGTTTGCTTTCCTCCTCTTCGGCCTCGAAAGGCTTGCCGCCCTTATAGTAGATGTGTTTGCCCGCGACGACGCGGTTCCACGGCACGCCCCAGTGGGCCATTTCACGCATGACGATGGGCGCGCTGTCCGCGAAAATGCGGGCCACTTCCTGATCGCAGCCCCAGTCGGAACCCTTCACGGTATCGGCGAAGTGGATGTCGGTGCTGTCGCCCTTGCCCATGACGGCGTTGCCGAGGGCCGCCTGCATACCGCCCTGCGCCGCCGAGGAATGCGACCGGCGCGGAGGGACGACGGAAAGACAGATGGTGTGGAAACCTTCCATAGCCGCGGCGAGGGCCACGCGTTCGCCGGCGAGCCCGGCGCCAATGCACAACACGTCGGAATAAATCGTTCTCATGACGCCCTCCCTTAGATGGCCATCGTGGCGAAGCTGTAGTGGGTTGCCAGACTCAGCAGTGCCAGACCGATAACGAGATAGAGGGCATACTTGCGCCACTTCAACCGGTTTTCACGGTTCAGGATGCCGAACTTCACGCCGATACGGTACAAGCCGATGGCGATATGCAGATCCAACGCGGCGAACAGCACCAGATAGAAAGGAACCATGCCGCCCTGAATGGCCGCCGCACTCTTGTTCGCGGAGATGGGCAAATTCGACAGGACGTTGATGACGTGCGCGCTGGCCATAACAAGGATGACGATCGCGGTGGCGACCTGCACCAGCCACAGCCACGTGTCCATATGGTGCATCATCTTGGCCTGACGCCAGAACTCGCGCAGTTCCAGCGGACTGAACGGCATTTTCCGTGCAGCGAGAATAAAGTGCAGGATCATGACAAGCAAAATGATTGGCCCGCCGATCTGCGCCAAATAAGATGTTTCAAGGAATACTGCCAGAGAGTCCATTATCTTCGGACTCAAGATGACGCTTGAAACAAGTACCATATGCATCAGCACAAAACAGCAGAGAAGGACACCGGTCAACATCTGTATAACATCGGTGTATCCTGAAATATGACTGCGCAGTCTGACGTGTGAAGTGATGTTCGCCTGAGCCATCTTTAGATTCCCTCCTCAAATAATAAAAAAGACCTTACAACTCCTTCCGCTTCTCCTTATTCGCAACTCCTTTGCCAGTTCCGCCATAAGCTGACGCCGCAAGCATCAACTTCCTTTACTTCTTATTGAAGTATAACGGCATTCCTATCTAGTTTAAAGGATACTTTCCTTTTTCTGTCAACCAAGTGTTATTTGTGCGCTCGAACAATATAGCCAATTGCCCTAGAAAGAACTTTTGTTATTTATACTTATTAGAGAACAACATAGAAACAATTTTTATTACCATGTCATGTAATATTGTATTTTTACTCATTTTTTCGTTCCATATTTTCTTTGCCGCAAATCCTTTCAGGGAATGACGCCCTTCTTCACAAGATAAAAGGGAATGCAGCGAACCTCCCCTTTTTACACGGTTATTCTCCATGTCCCATGAACAAAAAAGAGCAGCCCGGCAGAGGGAGACGGTTTTACAATGTTGGCAAACCCCTCCCAAGAAAGTGCGGCACTGCCTCAAGAACGGCCCTCCGGCCCTCCTCCATAAGCGTATGCAGCCACATGGCGTATGTTATGAAGGAAACTTCGCCGGGCCGAGGCCGCGGCTTGGCGATGCGCCCGGATAAGGGGAAAACCATATCCGCCTGACTTCAAAATCAAGCGGCAACGCAGCTCCCCCATATAAGGCGGCCCCCCTCTGTGAACCCATCACAAAGGGTGGCTTTTTTCTCCTTGGCCCTGTCATGGCATGTGGCTGCCTCATCTCCACAGTACGGTGAAAATACAGCCTTTTTCCAGTTTTCCCTTTGGCGGGATCCACGGCTAGGGCATTTTGCCGGTTATTCCTTTGGAGCTTCAGGGGGAAAAGCATCAACCACTTTCCATAGCACAGCCTTCTCCTTACACTTGCCCAATCCAAGGGGCGGCTATACGGATGCCGCCCGCCGAAACGCCCCGTCACGGGATGCGGTTGTTTTCATTTCCACAATACAGTGAATATATAGCCTTTTTACCCAATTTTCCGTCGGCGGGCTTCATGACGGATCATCTTCTTGGCTGTTCCTTTGGAACTTCAAGAAAGCACCAACCATTGCCTGTGGCAGAGCCAAACGAAAAGCCCCCTATTCCGTGGAACAGGGGGCTCAACAAATCAGAGCACGACAGGGCTATTTCGCACGCCAAGCGCCGTGCTTATTACAGTAGGCGCGGGCGAACACAACCTGATCAAAGGGGATGGGGAATTCGACGACCGGGGTTTCTCCGGCCTTGAAGTACTTGCGCAGCACAGTGTTATCGGAGGTGCGGATTTCGGCCCATTCGATCAGGTGATCGGCTTCCATCCCGTGCAGCTTGGAGCCCACGCTCACCTTGCAGCCCTTTTCCGTGGCTTCCACGACGGGCATGTGCGATTCCCTGGTTCCAACGGGTTCGCGGTCGTCAAGAACTTCCATCGTTTTGCCGCAGCAGATCATGGCGCTGACGCCATCATGCACGATTTCAGTCACGGTTCCGCAAATGGGGCACTTATAAAGCTGATAACGGTACGTCATGGGAAAGCTCCTTCGCAGCGAGGCTGCATATATTGTCCACACGGGGACATCGTTAATGAGTTAATGATAAAAAATACTATTCCTGTTTTTCTCTTTTGTCCATAGTCCACCCCACCTCGGCGGCCTCCGCCCCGAATCTTCCACAATATGCCCTAACAATAAGGGATTCCTCCCTTTGTCGAAAAGAAAGGTTTCGCCACAGCCATTCGGCCAGCATTTCGTCTCTTGAAATTTAAAATAAATGCTCAATGAAATTCACCAGCTATGGATTTTCCAAAGGCTGTGCCAGAGAAACGGCTGATGCTTCATTTTTTGAAGTTCCAAAGGAATAACCAACTAACATATCTCCAATCATAAAGCCCATCAGCAAAGGCTCTGTCATGGCATGTGGTTGCTTCATCTCCACAGCACGCTGAAAGTACAGCTTTTTTATCCGGTTTTCCCATCGGCGGAATCCACAGTTAAAACATTTTAGGCTCTGTCATAGTACATGGTTGTTTTTTATTTGTTTCGGCAATATACTGAAAATATATGCTTTTTCTCCAAGTTTTCCGCTGGTGGGCTCTGTGATTGGGGGATTTTATTGATTATTTCTTTGGAATTTCAAGGAAATAAAGCATCAACCGTTTTCTATGGCACAGCCTTATTTTTTTATTTTTATTTATCTTTTTTTGAAATTCCAAAGGGATAACCAATAAAGTGTCTCGCGCTATGGAGTCCTTTAGTGGGAAAACAAGAGAAAAAGGTTGTATTTTCACCATACTGTGAAAATACAACCTTTTTCTATGACAGAGCCACATTTTATTGGTTATCCCTTTGGAACTTCAAAAAAAAGGCTGTGTTTAAGTTTGTGGTTGATACAAGATTCCAACTGGAAAGGAAGAGTTCTTTGGAGATTATCTGGAGGTCTCGCAACAATTCTTCAAGACTGGATTTCATGTAATGAACAAAAAATGAGAGAGGCCCACATCACTAGACGTGAAACGAGCTTTTATCTATTCATGATTTTCATTGAAAAAATCAGCAACCGTAAACTTAAACACAGCCAAAGAAAAAAGCATCAACCGCCATTTCCTCTGACACCGCCAAAAGAAAAGCCCCGTTCATGGAACGGGGCCAATCTCTTCCGAAACAAGCGTTACTTCGCCAGCAGCATCCAGATTTCACCGGGGCCGTTGAGGTGCCCCGCGATATAGGCCGCCCTTGCGCCCTTGCCGCAGAACAGGTCGACGCGGCGCCCCCTGATGGCCTCTCCCGTATCCTGCGCCAACCCGATGCCGAAAAGCGGCGTGGTCGAAACGGGGCCTTCCTCCACGGGGGAGGACGGATCAGGAATATTCACATCAAAGGCAAGCACCGAGCCGAGCGGGAAGGTCGTGCGATCCACAGCCAGCGAGACCATCGAACTGAGCGGCGATCCCATGCTCCCTACAGGGCCGGACGTAATGCTGCCGGAAGAGGTTTCCGGCCCCTCGCGGAAAAAGATGTAGCGCTGGTTGCGCCGGAGCAGGTCGTCGCGCGATTCCGGGTGATCGCGCAGCCACTGCCGGATGGACTGCATACTCACCTGCCCGGTGGGGATTTCCCCCTGATCGGCGAGATACCGCCCTATGCTCAGGTACGGCTTGCCGTTGGAACCGGCAAAGCGCACGGGCATCTCCTTGCCGTCCTCAAAACGCAGCCGCCCCGATCCCTGCACCTGGAGGAAAAAGGCGTCCACAGGATCGGGCAGCCATGCCAGTTCCAGCCCCTTGCCGCGCAGGACGCCGGGCCTGCCGTCCAGCCCGTCGATTTCGGCCCTCGTATAATAAGGAACGGGCCTCCCCTTCTCCATGCGGTACACGATGCGCTGGCCGATAAGCTCGCTCTTGAAGCCCCCCAGGTTCAGCTCGCGCAGATCCGGCGGCACACGGTACAGCGGGGCTGTATAACCGGGCTTGCGGGTACGGCTTGCCTTGACGACGGGCTCATAGTATCCCGAAAAGGCCGCGCCATCCTTGAGCTTCACCCAGCGGAACCGCTCCGCCAGCAGGCCGGGCTCGGCGTCGAGACGGGGCAGCAGGGCCTCAAGGCAATCCAGCGTCTTGGCCAGATCGCCCCACGTCACCGCCACATCGCCGTGCGCCACCGCGACCTGGCCGGGCTCACGCCCGGCGATATGCGCCCGGCTGGCCCGCAGGGCCGGGGCCAGCTCCTTCCACGAATGCAGGCGCTGCCCGGCGCGATCGAGCTTCCCCGCCAGCACGGCGGCCTGCCCGTCACCCTCAGGGACAAGATCGCCCGCAACGTCCCGAACCGGAACGGACGGGGCGGGAAGGGAGGCTGCGCACCCCGCCAACAGGCCGAGGGCAAGGGCGGCTGCGGCCAGAACCGCCGTTCCCGCCCCGCGTTTTTGTGGAACCTTCAGCAAAGGATGCTGTTCATGCACGATTTTCCCACCCCCGATGTTTGGCTCGCCCACCGCGTCTCCTATGGAGAAACCGATACGATGGGGTATCTCTATTATGCGGAATACCTGCACCTCTTTGAACGTTCACGCAGCGAGTACATCCGCGAGATGGGCATGAGTTACGCGGAGGTGGAACGCCTCGGCATCATGCTGCCCGTACGCGAAGCCCAGTGCCGCTACAGGCGGCCCGCCCGATATGACGATCTGATCCATATCCGCGCGGGGATAGCCGAAGTCAGACGCGCCTCTCTCGTCTTTGTGTACAATGTCATGGACGCCGAGCGCAAGACCCTGCTTGCCGAAGGCATGACTGAACACGCCTGCACCGGACGCGACGGGCGCCCCGTGCGCCCACCGGAATGGTTCGTCAGGCTCATGCGCGGGGAACCGTTCCAGATCCCCGAATAGCCCCTTTGCCCGGACAACGGGAAGGGCTGCCCGCAAAACGGGGGCCGGCTGGAAGGATGCCGGAAGGCCCCGCCCTGTTTCCCCGTATTCAGGGGGCACCGGAAAACGGCAGGCCCCCTTGTGCGCGTTAGAAGCCCCGCTTTTCATGAAGTTCAAGAAGACGGAGGAACAGCAGGCTCCTTGTGTGCGCCAAAGCCCCCTGAGAGAAACGCTTTACAAAGTCGCGGGTGGGGCTGCCTCGCATACACCAGAAGCCCCGGCTCTGTTTCACTTGTCAGGCGGCCCTGCCGCCCGTTCGGGATGGCTCTGTGAAATAGGCTGATGCAGGGCGTGAATTCATGGCGCTGGCTTATACGGAACACCAAGCAGATGAAGGGCGCAGGGCAGGCGGAACAAAGGGAAGGAACACGCGCTGCCCGCCAGCACCACCGCGTATGGCTCCGCTGTACCAGCAGCCGGGGCTGGAAGAACGGAAACGGCGGCGTATACGATCAACATTTGGGCACCGTAAACGGGATCTTTCCCTTGCAAGTATATGGCCGGGCGCTCCAAGCCATAGGCGGGCTCCGCATGGATCGGAACAAGGCCCTGTCATAGGATGTGGCTGGTTCTGCTCCACGGAACACCAAGCAGATAAAGGGCGCAGGGTAGATGGAACAGAGGGAAGGAACACGCGCTGCCCGCCAACACCGCGTATGGCTCCGCTGCACCGACAGCCGAGGCTGGAAGAACGGAAACGACGGCGTATACGATCAACATTTGGGCACCGTAACCGGGATCTTTCCCTTACAAGTACATGGCCTGGCGCTCCAAGCCATAGGCGGGCTCCGCATGGATCGAAACAAGGCCCTGCCATAGGATGCGGCTGGTTCTGCTCCACGGCATGGTAAAAAACAGCCTTGTTATCCAGTTTTTTTGTTGGCGTACCCCATGTCTGAGGCGTTTTATGCCGTAGCCGAACCCCGCGCCGCCTCTGGAGAGGCGTACCCCATGCATGAGGCGTTTTATTGGTTGCTCCTTTGGGGTTTCAAAAAAGGAAGCATCAGCCATTGCCTAATGGCACAGCCAAAAACAACATCATCCGAGGTACCGGAATGAGTGAAGCCAAACAAAACTATTATGGCGTTTTATGTACTGAAATGTACGAAATCTTACACGAAAAAACCCCGCAAGACGAACTGGACTTTTACCTTTCCTATGCGGGGAAGGACAAGAAAATCCTGGAGCCCCTCTGCGGCAGCGGCCGGTTCCTTGTTCCCTTTATGGAGCGAGGCTTTGATATCAGCGGAATAGATTCGTCGAAAGAAATGTTGGGCAAGCTGAAACAGAAGGCTCCCAATGCAAAGGCCATCTGTGCCGATATAAGGGAATACTCCCCTCAAGGACATTTTGATTATATCTTTATTTCTTCAGGATCGGTTTCGCTCTTTACAGATATGGGGCTGTGCAAAACCATTTTGACGGCCTTGAAGGAAATGCTGTCCCCAAAAGGCAAGCTTGTTTTTGCCGTTGATACGATAGCCAACAGGTGCCCCGACGACAGCGATTACAAAATATCCCTTTCCGTAAAGACAAAAGAAGGGTTTGACCTCATCCTCAAAAGCAAAAACCAGTATGACGTGCAAACTCAGACACAGTTTTCTCCGGGAATATATGAATTATACAACGGGACGGAACTCTTGCGAAGCGAGCGGATGGATTTTCAAACGCATCTGTATACATTTGGGGAGATGGAACAGTATTTAAAGGAAATGGGATTTAAGGATGTGAAGACCTATTCTTCTTTCCAAAAAGAGATTGCCGCCAATAGCGAATGCGAAATGTTTTTATTTGAATGCAGTAACGATTAAGGCCATCCCAAAAGCTACTGCAGAAACAATAAAGTGGGAAAGCCCTACAATGATTTCCCGCCGCCGACTTCTTTTGTGCCGTCATATCCCCCTGCCGGCCGCACCATCTGGATGCCCCTCGCTCGTCCTTCTTTATTATTCCATCTAAGAAGCCCTTCCCTTTTCTTCCGCCCTTTCTCCCCCATCCCCGCCGCCCCGTCCCAACTTTTCATCAATGCAGGCATCTTCCTGAGCCTCCTTTGGCCGTTTCTCGATATAGATTGGCATTTTCTCATAAGACATGGTTATTCAATTCGTCTATTCCTATCTATAACGCATCATCTCTTTTATCAGGACAGGCTTTTTCCTTTTTTATCCATCAAGAAACAATCGGCTGTCCTTAAGTGTCAAACGATACCCTTTATCTTTTTGCGGAAAGAGGGGCCTCCCTCCTTTATCCTTTTGCCGGAAACATGCTTTGGCTGTACGGACTGGAACCTCATACATAAAGGAGTTTCTTATGAAACGATGGTTCAAAGTGCTTACGAGTTTCCTTGCTGTTGCCCTCTTCATCACGTTTTCCTGTGCGGCATTCGCGGCGGCCCCGGTCAAGCTCCGTACGGCGTGGCTTGACGAACACGAAGCCTTCCTCATCTGGTACGCCAAAGAAAAAGGATGGGACAAAGAGGAAGGGCTGGATATTGAAATGCTCCTCTTCTCGTCCGGCATGGCGCAGCTCAACGCCCTCCCCGCCGGGGAATGGGTGCTCGCCGGAACCGGCGCCGTGCCCGGCATGATGGGCGCGCTCCGCTACGGGACGTACACCATCGCCGTCACCAACGACGAATCCTACACCAACGCCCTCCTGCTCCTCCCCGACAGCCCCATCCTCAAGACCAAGGGCTATAACAAAGACTACCCGGAAGTGTACGGGCACCCGGACGACGTGCGCGGCAAGACGTTCCTCATCACCACGATGTCTTCCCCCCACTTCACCCTGAGCCATTGGCTCCGCGTGCTCGGCCTCAAGGAAAGCGACGTAACCATCAAGAACATCGATCAGGCGCAGGGCCTCGCGGCGTTCGACAGCGGCATCGGCGACGGCGTCTGCCTGTGGGCCCCGCACATGTTCTTCGGCATGGACAAGGGCTGGAAGGTCGCCGGAACCCCCAATACCTGCGGCGTGGGCCTGCCCACCGTGCTCATGGGCGACAAGAAGTTCTGCGACGCCAACCCCGAACTGGTCGCCAAGTTCCTGCGCGTGTTCCTGCGTTCCGCCAACATGCTCCAGAAGGAAACCCCGGAATCCCTCGCCCCGGAATACTGCCGCTTCTTCCAGGAATTCGTGGGCAAGAGCTTTACGCCGGAAATGGCCGCGCTCGACATCAAGACGCACCCCGTTTTCAACCTTGAAGAGCAGCTCGCCCTGTTCGACGACTCCAAGGGGCAGAGCAAGGCCGCCAAGTGGATGGCCGACATCGCCGCCTTCTTCGCCGGCGTGGGCCGGATCACGCCCGACGAGCTGAAGGTGGTCAAGGACGGCTCCTACGCCACCGGCAAGTTCCTCAAGCTGGTCAAGCGGCCCATCCCCGACTACAAGTAGCATTCCCGGTTTCCCTCTGCCCTGCCTTTGCCGGCCCTCCGCAACAGGAGGGCCGGCTTACTTTTGGGAAAACCGGTATGATTCTAACTCTCTGAGCAACCAAACAGCCCCTTTTCGCAAGAAGGGGTTCCATCTTCGCGCCTCGTCTGATAGCATGTGAAAGTTCACCTTTGCATTGCTCCGGGGGGAAACTTTTTCCTTGCATTGCATGGGGGCGGGCGAGGAGAAGACCTAGGGGTTCTCCTTTTTCTTTTCTCCAACCCTGTTGCCCCGTTAGCGTGGATATGTTAGATTTTTTCTCGTGAAGAAGGTCTATTGGTCTTTGAACCACTCTACTGCCGGGAGAATCATGGAAACAATCAATCTTGAAACCACGCGCGACGAAGCGTTTCTTCGCGAGGTGGAAGCAGAAAGCGGTCAGAAGGTGACCAACTGCTACCAGTGTGGAAACTGCACGGCGGGGTGCCCCTGCGGGCCTGAATACGACCTGCAGGTCAGCCAAGTCATGCGGGCCGTCCAGCTCGGTAACAAGGAAATGGCGCTTTCAAGCCGTTCGCTGTGGCTCTGCGTGTCGTGCTCGACCTGTACGTCCCGCTGTCCCAACAACATCGACGTCGCCAAGGTCATGGACGTGCTGCGGCACATGGCCTGGAAGGAAGGCAAAACGAACTACGCCATGGCGTCGTTCTGGCAGTCCTTCCTGACCACCGTCCGCCGCTTCGGGCGCACGTACGAACTGGGCGTCATGGCCATGTTCATGGCCCGCACCGGCCGGGTTTTCACCGATGTGGATCTCGCGCCGCGTATCCTGCCCAAGCAGAAGCTGCCCTTCAAACCCCACACCATCGTCGGCAAGGACGCTGTGGCCCGCATCTTCAAGCGTTTTGACGAGCAGCGCAGCGCCGAGGGGGACAAGTAAATGAAACTCGCCTACTACCCCGGTTGCTCCGGCCAAGGGACGTCCGCCGAATACGAGCGTTCCACCCGCGCCGTCTGCCGCGCGCTTGAAATCGGCCTCAAGGAAATTTCCGACTGGAGCTGCTGCGGCTCCACGCCGGCCCACGCCTGCGATCACGTGCTTTCCTCCGCGCTTTCCGCGCGCAACCTCGCGCTTGCCGCCGCCGAAGGCGCCGAACGCGTGGGCACGCCCTGTCCGAGCTGTCTCGCCAACCTGAAGACCGCCAAGCACCGCATGCAGGACGAGGCGTTCCGCAGCAAGGTCAACGCCCTTCTCGACAGCCCCTGTCCCGAAGAGCTGCCCGAAACCGTGTCCATCCTTCAGGTTCTGGTGGAAGACTACGGCATCGGCGCCATCGCCGAAAAGGTCAAGAAGCCCCTCGAAGGCATCAAGGTCGCCTGTTACTACGGCTGTCTGATGAGCCGCCCCGCGGACATCATGCGGTTTGACGACGCCGAGAACCCGATGGCCATGGACAACATCATGACCGCCCTCGGCGCCGAAGTCGTGCCTTTCCCCCTGAAGACGGAATGCTGCGGCGCAGCCATGGGCATTCCCCGCCGCGACATCACCGCCCGCCTTACCGGCCGCATCCTTGAACGGGCGCAGGCCTTCGGCGCGGACGCCGTGGTCGTCGCCTGTCCGCTCTGCCACATGAACCTTGACCTGCGCCAGCGTCAGGCCGTGGGCGGGAGCATGAAGATGCCGGTGCTGTATTTCACGCAGCTCATGGGGCTGGCCCTCGGCCTGCCGCATCAGGAACTCGGCTTTGAAAAGCTCTGCGTCAGCCCCGACGAACTTCTGCGGAAGATCGACGCCGCGCAGGCCGCCAAGGCCGCCAAGGCCAAGGCCGATGAAGCCACAGAGGAGGCCAAGGCATGAAAATAGGCGTTTTTATCTGCCACTGCGGGTCAAACATCGCCGGGACCGTGGATTGCGCCAAGGTCGCCGAGATCGCCAAGACCTATCCCGACGTGGCCTTCTCCACCGACACCATGTACACCTGTTCGGAGCCCGGACAGGAAGAAATCGTCGCCGCCATCAAAGAACACAAGCTTGACGGCGTGGTCGTCGCTTCCTGTACGCCGCGCATGCACGAGCCCACCTTCCGCCGCACCGTGGAACGCGCCGGGCTCAACAAGTATATGTTTGAAATGGCCAATATCCGCGAACACGTGTCGTGGATCGGCAAGGACAAGGAAGCCAACACCAACAAGGCCGCGGAACTCGTCCGCATCGCCGTTGAAAAACTGCGCCGCGACAACCCGCTGTTCTCCAAGTCCTTCGAGTCCACCAAGCGCGTGCTCGTCATCGGCGGCGGCGTGGCCGGCATCCAGGCCGCCCTCGACTGTGCCGACGCGGGCCTCGACGTGCTCCTCGTCGAGCGCGAAACCCACATCGGCGGCAAGATGGCGAAGCTCGACAAGACCTTCCCCACCGTCGACTGTTCCAGCTGTATCCTCGGCCCCAAGATGGTGGACGTGGCCCAGCATCCCAAAATCACGCTCATGGCCGCTTCCGAAGTGATCAACGTGTCCGGGTATGTGGGCAACTTCACCGTGACCGTGAAAAAGAAGGCCACCTACGTGGACTGGTCCAAGTGCACCGGCTGCGGCGCCTGCATGGACAAGTGCCCCGCCAAGAAGACCCCGGACAAGTTCAACGAGTTCGTCGGCCCCACCACCGCCATCAACATCCCCTTCCCGCAGGCGATCCCCAAGAAGGCGTCCATCAACCCCGAATACTGCCGCAAGCTCACTTCGGGCAAGTGCGGCGTCTGCGCCAAGGTGTGCCCCACCGGTGCGATCAACTACGAGATGAAGGACGAGATCGTCACGGAAACCGTGGGCGCCATCGTAGCCGCCACCGGCTACGACCTCATGGACTGGACGGTCTACGGCGAATACGGCGCTGGCCAATACCCCGACGTCATCACCTCGCTCCAGTACGAACGCATCATGTCCGCCTCCGGCCCGACCGGCGGCCACATCAAGCGCCCGTCCGACGGCAAGGAACCCAAGAGCGTCGTGTTCATCCAGTGCGTGGGCTCCCGCGACAAATCCATCGGCCGCCCCTACTGCTCCGGCTTCTGCTGCATGTACACCGCCAAACAGGCCGTCCTGACCAAAGACCACATCCCCGATTCGCAGTCCTACGTGTTCTACATGGACATCCGCTCCAACGCGAAGCTCTATGACGAATTCACGCGCCGCGCCATCGAGGAATACGGCACCCAGTACATCCGCGGCCGCGTATCCGCCATCCAGCCCGACGGCCACGGGCAGTACATCGTCCGCGGCGCCGACACCCTGCTCGGCAAGCCCGTCGAGGTGAAGGCCGACATGGTCGTGCTCGCCGTGGGCATCGAAGGTTCCAAGGGCGCGAACAAGCTCGCGGAAACCCTGCATATCTCCTACGACAGCTTTGGGTTCTTCATGGAATCCCACTGCAAGCTCCGCCCCGTGGAGACCAACACCGCCGGCGTGTTCCTCGCGGGCGTGGCCCAGGGCCCGAAGGACATCCCCTCCTCCGTCGCGCAGGGCAGCGGCGCCGCCGCCAAGGTGATCGGCCTCCTCTCCAAGCCGCTCCTCGAAAGCGACCCGCAGATCTCCGTCGTGGACATCAAGCGCTGCGTCGGCTGCGGCAAGTGCATCAAGGTGTGCCCGTTCCAGGCCATCGTCGAAAAGGAAATCCGCGGCGAAAAAAAGGCGCAGACCATCGAGGCCGTGTGCCAGGGCTGCGGCCTTTGCACGGCTACCTGCCCGCAGGGCGCCATCCAGCTCTCCCACTTCACTGACAACCAGATCCTTGCGGAGGTAGACGCTCTATGTCGGTGCTGACAGGCAAAGAACTCCGGATCGTAGGCTTCCTCTGCAACTGGTGCTCCTATGGCGGCGCCGATACTGCCGGGGTCGCCCGTTTCACACAACCTACGGACCTGCGTATCATCCGCGTCCCCTGTTCGGGCCGCGTCAATCCCCTGTTCCCGCTGAAAGCCCTGCTTTCCGGCGCCGACGGGGTGCTCGTGTCCGGCTGTCACCCGCGTGACTGCCACTATTCGGAAGGCAACTATTATGCCCGCCGCCGCCTCGAAACGCTGAAGGAATTCCTGCCCATCATCGGCATCGATCCCCGCCGCTTCGAGTATACGTGGGTGTCCGCCTCCGAAGGCCAGCGCTGGCAGGCCGTGGTCACCGCATTCACCGAACGCGTCCACAAGCTCGGGCCCGCGCCCAAGTTTGAAGACGCGAAGCCCTTGTACGTCATGCCCAACCTTGAACTGCCCGCGCCCCTGCGTCCGCTCGGCTGCGGCGTCAACCCCGCGGCCATGACCGAACTCAAGGATCAGATCAAGGCCGCGCTCGAAGCCAAGGAAGTGGAATTCGTCATGGGCTGGCAGAAGGGCTTTGACGGCCTGCACGCCACGCCCCTGTACATGCGCAGGCCCGAAGATGTCGAAAAGCTCATCTGGGGCCCGCTCAACGTCCACTCCCTCGCCACCTACCTGCCCCTCTTCAAGGGCAAGAAGGTCGGCATCGTGGTCAAGGGCTGCGACTCCCGCGGCGTCGTGGAACTCCTTCAGGAGAACCTCATCAACCGTGAGGACGTGGTCATCTTCGGCATGGGCTGCAACGGCACCGTCGACATCAACCGCGTGCTCGCCAAGATCGGCGACGTGACGGAAGTCGAATCCGTGGCCGGTTCCGGCGCCACCCTCAAAGTCCGCGCCGACGGCAAGGACTACGAGTTCGCCATGCAGGACGTGGCGCAGGACAAATGCCGCGCCTGCACCGTGCCCAACGCCGTCATCCACGATCACTTCGCGGGCCCGCCCACGAAGATCCCGGACGGCGCCCAGCCCGCCATGCCCGCGATCATGACCTTCCTCGACGGCCTGAGCCTTGAGGAGCGCATGGGCTTCTGGCGCGGCCACATCGAACGCTGCATCCGCTGCTACGCCTGCCGCAACGCCTGCCCCATGTGCGTATGCCGCGACAACTGCGTAGCCGACAGCCGCGAACCGCACTGGCTCACGCAGGAAGACAGCCCCACGCAGAAGATGTTCTTCCAGCTCATCCACGCGATGCACCTCGCCGGACGCTGCACCGGCTGCGGCGAATGCAACCGTGCCTGTCCGATGGGCATCCCGGTCGGAGCCCTCAAGCTCCAGATGGGCCGCGTCGTGAAGAAGCTGTTCGAATACGCGCCCGGCATGGACGTTGACGCCGTGCCGCCGCTGCTCGGCTTCCAGCTGGAAGAAAAGAACATTCACGAACACCACATCGAGGGAGCATAAACGCAATGAGCGCCATACGATTCCTCGCTGCCGACAAGCTGGCCCCGTGGCTGGCCGAAGTGGCGGCATCCCGTCAGGTGCTGGCCCCTCGTCAGGAGGGTAAGGCGGTTGTGTTCCGGCCTCTCGTCGCCGGAGAAACGCCGTCGCTGGCCCGCGCCACCGTATCCCCCAAGGCCGCCGTTTTCCCCGCCTGTGAAACGCTCATCAGATTCACCGGCACCAAAGACCCGGAAAACCCGGCCAAGCTGGACATAAAACTTGACGACACCCCCGACGCCCCGGCCCGGATGGTGTTCGGCTGCCGTTCCTGCGACGCCCGCGGCTTCGCCGTGCTCGACAAGCCCTTCCTCCAAGGCAAGTTCCAAGATGCCTACTACAAGGCCCGCCGCGACAACCTGCTGGTCGTCACCCGGACTTGCGACAGCCCGTGCAGCACCTGCTTCTGCCACTGGACAGGCGGCGGCCCCGCCGATCCCACCGGCTCCGACGTGCTGCTCACGGCCGTGAACGGCGGCTTCGTGCTTGAGGCCGTCTCTGAAAAGGGCGAAGCCTTCCTTGCGTCGACCAAGCTCGCCGACGGCTCAGACAAGATGGACGAAGCCAAGGCCGCCCGTGAAAAGGCCGCCGCCAGCCAGCAGCCCGCCCCGGATCTGTCCAAGGCGGCCCGCCGCCTCGAAGAGCGTTTCACCGACGTGGACTTCTGGACGGAACAGACCGCCAAGTGCCTCTCCTGCGGCGCGTGCACCTACATGTGCCCCACCTGCCAGTGCTTCAACATCTCCGACGAGGGCAACACCCTCGAAGGACGCCGCCTGCGCAGCTGGGACAACTGCATGTCCCCGCTGTTCACCCGTGAGGCCAGCGGGCACAACCCCCGCACGGCCAAGGCCCTGCGCATGCGCAACCGCGTTTCGCACAAATACTGGTACGCCCCCGACGACAGCGACGGGCGCTTCGCCTGTACGGGCTGCGGTCGGTGCATCAAGCAGTGCCCGGTGTCGCTGGACATCCGTGAAATTGTCCTCAACGCCATCGCGGATGACGCGGAAGCCAAATAAGGAGTCTGAACATGGCAGGGACGCACAATCCCCTTCTGCCTGAAATGGCGACCGTCATCGAAACCGTGCAGGAAACGCACAACATCAAAACGTTCCGCGTGCGTTTCGATGATGAAGAAAAAATGAAGAACTTCACCTTCCAGCCCGGACAGGTGGGGCAGCTCTCCGTTTTCGGCGTGGGCGAGTCGACCTTCGTGATCAACTCTTCCCCCACCCGGATGGATTACCTCCAGTTCTCCGTGATGAAGGCCGGCGAGAACACCGCCGCCCTCCACAAGCTCAACGCCGGGGACAAGATCGGCGTTCGCGCGCCCCTCGGCAACTGGTTCCCCTACGACCAGTGGAAGGGCAAGAACGTCTTCTTCATCGGCGGCGGCATCGGCATGGCCCCCATCCGCACCATCATGGTGTACCTGCTGGACAACCGCAAGGATTACGGCGACATCAGCCTGCTGTACGGCGCCAAGACCCCTGCGGATCTGTCCTTCCGGTCCGACATGCCCGAATGGTTGGAGCGCAAGGATCTGAACGTCACCCTCACCATCGACAATCCTGCCGATGGCTGGGAACACAAGGTCGGGCTCATCCCCAACGTGCTCAAGGAAATCGGCCCCAAGCCCAAGAACACCATCGCCGTCCTCTGCGGCCCGCCGATCATGATCAAGTTCACCCTCGCGGCCCTCGTCGAGCTGGGCTTCCCGGATGACCAGATCTACACCACGCTGGAAAAGCGCATGAAGTGCGGCATCGGCATATGCGGGCGCTGCAACATCGGCGGCAAGCTCGTCTGCGTTGACGGCCCCGTCTTCTCCAACAAGCAGCTCAAGGAACTCCCGCCTGAGCTGTAAGGATTATGATGATTGAATCGGGGAGGGGGAAGGGCCCCTTTTGAAAAAGGGCTCCCTTCCCCCTCCCCGAACCCCACCCCCTTCCCCCTAAAACTTTTGTAATGGGGACGAGGGGAAAACGGCAGACACGGCATCGCTCCCATCCGGGAATGATGCTGTGTCTGTTTTTGGAAAGGCCGTGTTATAGAAAAGGGCTGTATTATAGAAAATGGTTGATGTTTTTTTCCTTGAAGTTCCAAAGGGATCACCGGTAAAATGCCTTAGCCGTGGATCCCGTCAAGGGGAAAACTGGAAAAAAGCTCTATTTTTCACCGCACTGTGAAGATGAAACAACCACATACTCTAACAGGGCCTTTGGAAAAGGCTGCATCACAGAAAACAATTGATACTTTCTTGAAACCCAAAAGGGAGATAACCTGTACAATGCCCCGGCTATGGTGTCCGCCAGCGGAAATTTTTTTAAACCTGTATTTTCAACGTACTATAAGGCTCTGCACTAAGGAAGGGTTTATGGGGAATTTGGAAGGATGATTTTCTTTGAAAACATAAACCCCAAACCACTAATTTTTATAAAAATATAAAACTATTTCAATATATTATAAATATAAATCCTTTTATAGAACAGAGCCTACTATAAAAAATGGCTCTATTATGGTTCTGGTTGATTCATCTCCACAACACGGTAAGAATACAACCTTTTTATTCAGTTTTCCCCCTAGCGGGATCTTATGGCTAAGGTATTTTGTTGGTTATTCCTTTGGAACTTCCGGGCACAGGGGAGAAGCATCAACCATTTCCTATGGCACAGCTAAAAATAAAACTATCATATTCTGTGACAGCTCCTAGATCGTGTCGTCAACTAGATATAATCTATTGAAATTATCTAACTATTCTTTCCAAGTCACAAAATATTATTTTCAATAGTTTCAAACAATTAAGTGTAACACAAACTGTGTTATAGAAAATGGTTGATGCTTTTTCCTTGAAGATCCAAAGGGATAACCGGAAAAATACCTTATTAGTGAATCCAGCCAAGGGGAAAACCGGAGAAAAAGGCTGTATTTTCACCGCACTGTGGAGATAAAACAACCATAAACAATAACAGAACCTTTCTCTTTATCAACCGTAAACTTGAACAGAGCCGTAAAATAAAGACACAACCTAAGAACATCAATCAATTATTGTGGCAGAAGGCTTTCTCATCGCCTTCCCTTATTCTAAAAATGCCTCTTGTACTGCTGCCGTACTCCTCCCTGCCTTATGTTTTAGGCTACTTCATAGGAAATGGTTGATGCTTTATTTTTTTGGCTCTGTCATAGTATGAGGTGCTTCATCTCCATAGTACAGTGAAAATACAGCCTTTTTCTCCGGTTTCCCTCTTGACGGAATACAGGGCCAGGGCATTTTCTCGGTTAACCCTTTGGAACTTCAAGAAAAAAGCATCAACCATTTTCTAGGACACAGCCATTTTTTTAAATTCCAAAGGAATAACCAATAAGATGCCCCAGCCATAAAGCCCATCGACGGAAAAACGGGATAACAATCTGTATGTTCACCATACTGTGGAGATAATACAGCCACATCCCATGACCAGAACCATATTTTAGAGAGAGTCTTCCCTGTGGTTTTGCCTCCCCCTCCAATAGTTCCATACGAAGGAGAACCGGCGGGGGCTTTGCGCTGCGCGGAGGGAGCTCCACCCGGTCGAAGACCGGGTTAGCTCCCGGAGCATCGGCAGCGCACCGGCGACGGATTGCGGACAAAGGAAGGCCCAAAAGGAAGAGGGCCGCTGCGTGACAGGTTGGCAACCCACTTGAGGCAGCGGAGAAACGGGGTGTTCCGGGGGGATTGCAAAGGGGGCCTCGGAGGGGCGGAGCCCCTAACAGGCCCCCTTTGCCCCCGCGGGAGGCGGCCACCCTGCGCGGCAGGGAAAACGCCCGCCGGCGCAGCCGCCCCCCCCATTCCCGTACACACTCCATAATAACCTTAAACCATTGTCAAATAATCCGCTTCCAACCCAATCCCCTCCACCGTCAAAACGGCAAGATGCGGATACACCTCCACGCCGTGCGCCACGGCATCCCGCAGCCCTGCGGCATACGCCGGATCAATCATGTCCGCAGGCCCGAAACAACAGGCATCGGGCCGCTGTATGCAGTAAAACATGGCGGCCCGCTCCCCGGCGGCCACAATGCCCTTCAGCGTCCCCAAATGCTTGAGCCCCCGCTCGGAAACGGCATCCGGGAACAGCGCCACGTCATCCTCCGACATGGTGACGTTCTTGCACTCAACCCAGAGCCGGGGCATCCCCGGCCCTTCAAGCAAACCGTCCAACCGGCTCTCGCCCCGCACCTTTTCCCGCGCGAATGAAGTGTATCCTTCCGCCCACGGCAGCTTGCCAGCCCTGAACGCCGCTTCAAGCATCCGGTTGGGCGTGCTCGTGTTCACCCCGGCCCAGAAGCCGCCGCGCGGATACGCCGCAGGATCGCCGCACCACACCAGCTCCAACGTCCACCTGAGCTTCCGGCCGGGATTCTGCGCGGGAGACAACAGCACGGGCGCGCCGGGACGCAACAGCCCGATCATGGACCCCGTATTGTTGGTATGCGCCACATCCGGCTTGCCGTCGATCAACACATGCACGAAAAAACGCTTCTCGCGGCGCACCAGACGCCCGACCACACAGCCGGAAGGAAATGGCAACAATATGGACATGCACCCCATCCCATTCCCTCAGGAGCCGTGCCATGAGGGTGTTCTTTCTTAAAAAAGCGAATGCCGATACACGGCTAGAGGAAAAAAAGCCCTTCCCGCTTCCCGCGTATCCACCAATTTACAGACGGGGCCTAACCTGCTACTGCATGACGACAAAGTCATGTAGCCACCGAGGTATAGTCCCATGCAATTCTCCGAAAGAATGGCCCACATAAAGCCTTCCGCCACCCTGACCATCAACGCCAAGGCCCTTGAGCTCAAATCGCAGGGCGTCGATGTGACCAGCCTGGCAATCGGCGAACCGAATTTCCCCACCCCCGCCCATGTCTGCGATGCCGCAAAACAGGCTATCGACGAGGGATTTACCCGCTACACCGCCGTGCCCGGCATCCCGCCCCTGCGGGAAGCCGTCGCCGGTTACTTTAAGCGCGCTTACGGCGTCGACGTCGCGCCGGACTGTACCATCGCCAGCAACGGCGGCAAACAGTCCCTGTACAACCTGTTCGCCGCCCTGCTCAATGACGGCGACGAAGTGCTCATCCCCTCGCCGTACTGGGTGAGCTACCCCGACATGGTCTACTTGAACGGCGGCGTGCCGGTCGCAGTCAAGGCCCCGGCCTCGCAGGGCTTCAAGGTGACGGTGGAACAGCTCGAAGCCGCGCTGACCCCGAAGACCAAAATACTCGTCTTCAACTCGCCTTCCAACCCCACGGGCGCCTGTTATTCCGTGCCCGAACGCGACGCCATCGTGAAATGGGCGCTGGATCGCGGCCTGTTCATCATCGCCGACGAAATCTATGACCAGCTCGTCTACGAGCCCAACAAGCCGTCGAGCATCATCGTTTGGTGGAAGCAGTACCCGGACCGCATCGCCGTCGTCAACGGCCTTGCCAAGAGCTTCGCCATGACCGGCTGGCGCGTGGGCTATACCGTGGCCCATCCCGACCTCATCAAGAAACTCAGCCAGATCACCGGACAGGCCACCGGCAACATCTGCTCCGTGTCCCAGAAGGCCGCCGTAGCCGCCCTCACCGGCCCCTACGACTGCGTGGAGTCCATGCGCCGGGCCTTCCAGAAACGCCGCGATATGGCATGGAAGGAAATCGCCTCGTGGCCCAAGGTGGTATGCCCGAAACCCGAAGGCGCGTTCTACCTGTTCGCGGACATTTCCGCCCTGTATGACGAAAAAATGCCCGACGCCACCGCCGCCTGCACCCGCCTGCTCAGCGAAGCGGGCGTGGCGCTGGTTCCCGGCGACGCCTTCGGAGCGCCGGACTGCATCCGGTTCTCCTACGCCGTGGCTGACGACGTGCTTATGGACGCCCTCGCCCGCGTCCGCAAGGTTCTCATCGGACAATAACGCTGACCTCCGGTTCCGAAAATCCCGGAACCGGAAAACGCCGCCCGTGGACGGCACTTTTCAGGAGACGGTATGCATACTTTGGATTGGAAGCACGCATGGGCCGGACGGCTGCTGACGACGGCCCCGACGCGCCCACAGGCGCTCAAGCTCCTTGAGCCGCAGCTCGACAGCTGCAACGCCCGCCTCATCGGTGAAGTGGCCTCGGGCAAACTTCCGTTCCTCAACCTTCCCTTCCGGAGCAGCCTGACGGCCCGCCTCAAGGCCCTCACCCCGCGGCTCCGGCGGTTCAGGCACATGGTCGTGCTCGGCATCGGCGGCTCGGCCCTCGGTACCCGCGCGCTCCAAAAGGCCTTTTTCCCACAGCAGGATCTCCCGAACCACCAGGGGCCGTGGCTGTGGATTCTGGACAACGTGGACGCCGATGTGCTCGAAGCCCAGATATCCGCCCTCAACCCCGAAGAAACCATCGTCGTCCCCGTCAGCAAATCCGGCGGGACCATCGAAACGCTGGCCCAGTACTTTTTCATGAAGGCATGGCTGCAAAAGGCGCTCCCCGACACGTGGCACGAGCATATGCTGCTCGTTACCGACGAGAAGAAGGGCTACCTGCGCGAAGAGGCGGACCATCACAACATCGTGTCCCTGCCGGTGCCGGATCATCTGGGCGGGCGCTACTCCGTCATTTCAGCGGTGGGGCTCGTACCCGCGGCCTTCATGGGCCTGCCGTGGGAAGACTTCCTCGAAGGCGCGGCCGGCGTGAACGCGCCGCTCGTCAACGACGAACTCGGCAAGCCGGAAGCCCTCCGCAGCCATCCCGCATGGGCGCTTGCGAACTGGTGCTTCGAGCTGTCGCGGCACGACTACAGCCAATTGGTTTTCTTTACGTACATCCCTTCATGGGCCTCTTTCGGCCAGTGGTTCGGCCAGCTCTGGGCGGAAAGCCTCGGCAAAAACGGCAAGGGAACCATGCCGCTGCCCGCCGTGGGCGTTACCGATCAGCACTCGCTCCAGCAGATGTTCCTCGACGGCCCCGCCGACAAGGGCTGCATCCAGCTGCACTGCCCGAACCTGAACAAGGGCCCGCAGTTCCCGGACGGCGTGCCGGACAGTTGGGGATGGCTGCGGGGCAAGGCATTCGGGGATCTGCTCAACGCCGAAACCCTCGGCTCGGCTGCGGCCCTCGTGCATAACGGCGTGCCGCTCACCCGCCTGGAAGTGGCGGAATCCTCCATGCGCGCCGCGGGCGAAGTCATGGGGCTGCTCATGGCCACGACCGTGCTTACCGGCTGGCTTATGAACATCAACCCGCTCGACCAGCCCGCCGTGGAGCTCGGCAAACGCCTTGCCTATTCCCGCCTCGGCTCCTCCAGCTACCCGGAAGAAGCCGCCATCTTGAAGGCGTTTCTGAATTAGGGGATAAAAGACATCGGGGGAGGGAAAAGCGTTTCCGAAAAACAGTTTTCCCTCCCCCAAGCTCGACTGCCCGCTCTTTTTCCCTTTGGCCCTGTCATAAGATACGTTTGATCCATCTCCACGGCATGGTGAAGGGACGGCCTTTTCCTTCGGCGTTTCCGTCGGCGGGCCCCATAACCAAGGCATTGCGCCGGTTATCTTTTTAAAATTTCAAGGCCCTGCCGGGGCATGTGGTTGCTTCATCTCCGCAGCGCGGTGAAAAGACAGCCTTTTTCTCCAGTTTTCCCTTGGCGGAATCCCCGGATGCGGCATTGTGCCGGTTTACTCCTTTGGAACTTCAAGGAAAAAAGCATCAACCGCTCCCTATGGCACAGCAAACTTCAAAAAACGGGACATATCAACAGATTGCCGCGGCACGGCTTTCCCTTTCCAAAGACGTTTCGCCTCTTGGGTTTCTGAGCCGTTCCCGGTACGGCCATAAGAGGGCCCCGCAGGGACGCATGATTATGGCCGGCGGCAATCAGGGCTTTTTTCTTCGGACAAGGCCAATGGCCCTGTTCAAACCAAAAAGCCGTGGCTATTTTTCAAGGGCATCCCTATCCCAATAACCGCCTTTCCCGCTAAAAGCTTCACGGGAAGGGAGCCGGGGAAGGCATGGCGGATGCGCTTTTCATGAAGCTCCCTTCCTGACACAGACTACGCAGAGGCTCGTTTTGTTCGGCAAAAAAGACTCCGTGGACAAGGGCCTGCCGTTTGGGCTGACCCGGTTCCTCTCGTGGATATCCCTTATCCTCATCCTCGCTTCCAGCGTGACGCTGGCCTTCTTCATCGGCAATTCCGCACGCAACACGCTGCTGCTCCGCCAGCAGCAATACGCCATGCTCATGGCCAGCAACCTGAACCAGCAGATCTACCGCCGATTCACGCTGCCGACCTTCCTCACCTTCGGGCGCATCGCCCTGCGCCAGAGCATGCAGTACCAGCAGCTTGATGATGTGGTGCAGTCCACCATCCTCGGCCTGCATTTGGAATCCCTGCGCATCTACGGGGCCGACAGGGTCGTCAACTACTCCATCAACCAGATGGAGCTGGGCCGGACGGACATCACGCCCGCGTCGATGGAGCGCGTCATGAGTTCGGGCATCCCCTTCTTTGAAACGCTCTCCAGCGTCAACATGCTTTCCGCCATGTTCATGCTCAAAATCCCGGACGGCAGCTACTCGCTGCGAACCATGTTCCCCCTGACCGTGGATCTCGGCATCAGCGAGAGCACCGGCAAACCGGAATCCCTTGTGACCGGCGTGTTGGAAATCACGCAGGACATCACCGACGATTACGACAGCGTCGTGCGCTTCCAGTGGCTTATCCTCGCCACATGCCTCGGATCGTCCGCCATCCTGTTCGCCATCCTCCAGTTCTTCATCATCAAGGCGGAACGCACCCTTGCCGAGCGCATGAGCCGCAACCGCAAGCTTGAGGCCGAACTCCATCAAAACGAAAAACTCGCCAGCATGGGCCGCGTCATCGCCAGCATCGCCCATGAGATCCGCAATCCGCTCGGCATCATCCGATCCAGCGCCGAGTTCCTCATCCGGCGCACGCCGGAACAGGAAAAAAGCAGCCCCGCCCAGCGTATCCTTACAGCCATTTTCGACGAGTCCTGCCGCCTGAGCCAGATCGTCAACGACTTCCTCGACTATGCCCGCCCCCGCGTGCCCCGTCAGGATCGCGTGGATATCAACGCACTGCTGAATCAGGCCACCGGCTTCCTCAACGGCGAAATGAAACGCCTCGGCGTGGAGTGCATCCGTGATACGGAAGATTCCCTGTTCGTCCTTGGGGACAAGGATCTGCTGTACCGGGCCGTCTACAACATCTTGGTCAACGCGTATCAGGCCATCGGAGGCAGCGGGATCATCCGCATCCGCGGCGTACGGCGTGACGACGGCATGATCGAGCTCTTGTTCCACGACAGCGGCCCCGGTTTCCCGCCCGCCCTGCTGCACAAGCTTCTTGATCCCTTCTTTACCACCAAGGATCACGGCACGGGCCTCGGCCTGCCCATCGTGAACACCATCGTCACGTCGCACAACGGGGAACTGCTGCTGACCAACCCCGAAGGGGGCGGGGCCATGATCACCATCCTGCTCCCGGTTGCCAGCGAGCCGGATATAGGCGACACTCCCGAAAAAGGCGGACGGACGGATGCGGGCGCCGACGGCGAACCCGTGACGCTGACCGATCCGCTCCCCTCTGAAGAACACGATTTGCGGGAAGGCGACGCCTCTCCGCAGGCACGCTAGACAGATAAGGATAGTCTCATGAACGATAAGGTGCATCTGCTGCTGATTGACGACGAGAAAAACTACCTGCTCGTTCTGGAAACGCTGCTGACCGAAGCGGGATACGCCGTGACCGCGCTGAATGACCCGGAAACGGCGCTGGCTTTTCTCGAAGAGTCCGAAGTGGACATCGTCATCACGGACATGAAGATGCCCCGCATCTCCGGGCGCGAAGTGCTGGAACGGGTCAAAAAGAACTGGCCCCATATCCCGGTGCTCATCATGACGGCCTTCGGCTCCATCGAAAGCGCTGTAGAGGCCATGCGCTACGGGGCGTTCAACTACATCACCAAGCCCTTTTCCAACGACGAACTGCTGCTTTCCATCCAGAACGCCGCCGAGCTGGCCCGCGCGCACCGCCAATACCAACTGCTGCGGGAAAGCCTTGAAGAGCGCTACGGCAAGCACCAGATCATCGGGCGCAGCCGGGCCATCCGCGACATGCTCGCCCTTGTGGATCGTGCCGGGCCGAGCCGCGCCACGGTGCTTATCACCGGCGAATCCGGCACCGGCAAGGAGCTCGTCGCGCGCGCCATCCACTTTTCCTCGCCGCGCAGCCAGGAACCTTTCGTTTCCGTAAACTGCATGGCCCTGAACCCCGGCGTGCTTGAAAGCGAACTTTTCGGGCACGAAAAAGGCTCCTTCACCGGCGCGGTCGCCATGCGCCGGGGGCGCTTCGAGCAGGCCAGCGGGGGCACGCTGTTCCTCGACGAAGTGGGCGAGCTGACCCCGGAATTGCAGGTCAAGCTGCTCCGCGTGCTTCAGGAACGCCGTTTCGAGCGCGTGGGCGGCAGCGAGGAAATCGAGGTCGACATCCGCATCGTCGCGGCGACGAACAAGGATCTCATGCCGCTGGTGCAGGCGGGGACGTTCCGCGAAGACCTCTACTACCGCCTCAACGTGGTGCATATCCCGATCCCGCCCCTGCGCGAACGCCGCGAGGACATCCCGCTGCTGGTGGCGCACTTCGCGGAAAAGGCCGCCAAGGAAAACGGCATCCCGCCCAAGACGTTTTCCACCGAAGCGCTGAACCATCTTTCCGGCTACGAGTGGCCCGGCAACATCCGGCAGTTGCAGAACGTGGTCGAACGCTGCCTTGTGCTCGTGCCCGGAGACGTGATCACCCTTGAGGATCTCCCCGCCGAGATCCGCGACGAGGAAGCGCAGTTCAAGAGCGCCGTGGATCTGCTCCCGGTGCAGCTTGATCTTGCCGATACCCTCGAACGCATTGAGGCCGCGCTTATCCGCCGCGCGCTCGTCCGCGCCGACTTCGTACAGGCCAAGGCCGCGGAATTGCTCGGCATATCCAAGAGCCTGATGCAGTACAAGCTGAAAAAATATAGTATTACCGGGCATTAGGGAAATTGGGGAAGGGAGGGGGAACTTTTCTGGAGAAAAGCTTCCCCCTCCCTTCCCCAAACCCCATCCCTCCCTCTCCAAAGACTTTTGACGTTATCGAATCCCTGTTGCCGGAGTTGCCTGTGGGCGAAGAACAGCCTGACGGGTTCCGTTCGGAGGCCCGCAATGCAGGGAAACTGCCGCCGGGTGAACCTCTCGCCTAGATCCGCCCGCCATCCGTCCCGTTTACAGATATTGGTTTTGTTGCAGTAAACAGTTGCTGTTTTATCGGCTGAAATGAAGTAGATGGTAAAAATTGGCTGTGCCGTAGGAAACGGTTGAGGTTTTCTTGAAATTCCAAAGAAAGAACCAATAGAATCCCCCAATCATGGAGCCCACCAGAGAAAAATGAGAGAGAAAAGCATATAGTTTTCAGTATATTGATAGGCTCTGTTATAGTATGTGGCTGTTTCATCTCCACGGTGCGGTGGAAAATACAATCTTTTTTCCAGTTTTTCCCCTTGGCGGGATCCACGGCTAAGGCATTTTTCCGGTTATCCCTTTGGAGTTTCAAGGAAAAAGCATCAACCATTTTCTATAACACAGCCTATTGATAAAACAAGGCTGTGTTTAAGTTTGTGGTTGATACAAGATTCCAACTGGAAAGGAAGAGTTCTTTGGAAATTATCTGGAGGTCTCGCAACAATTCTTCAAAACTGGATTTCATGTAATGAACAAAAAATGAGAGAGGCCCACACCACTAGACGTGGAATGAACTTTTATCTATTGATTTTCATTGAAAAAATCATCAACCGTAAAATTGAACACAGCCTAAAACAAAACAACCACATACAATGACAGAGCCAAATTCCAAAGGAATAACTCATAAAATGCCCCAACCATGGAGCCCATCAGTGGAAAAACTGGAGGAAAAGCCTCTATTTTCAGCGTACTGTGGAAATAAAAGGTTCTGTCACAGCATGTGGGTGTTTCATCTCCACAGTACAGTGAACATGCGGCCTTTTTCTCCAGTTTTCCCCTTGGCTGAATCCTTGGCTAAGGCACTTTGCTGGTTATCCCTTTGGAACTTCAAGGAAAAAACATCAGCCGTTTTCTACGGCACAGCCCAATAAAACAACCAGACATTATGACAGAGCCAAAACGTTTCAGCCGTGAAGTCCGCCGGCGGAAAAGCCGGAACAGGCTGTATTTGTTCACCATGCTGTGAAAATGGAACAACCACCCCATATAACAGGGCCAACATCTCTGAAGGGGAAGGTTTGGAGGGAAAGGAAAAACACGGGATGTTCCCCCTTATCTCCAGAAAGATTTCCCTTTCCTCCAAGACCGCTTCGTACCTTCTACAACACCTTATCACCGAGCCTCGCATGAAAAAGAAAAAGCAAAACGGCGAAACGCCCCTTCCGGCGCGTGAAGCGGCGCTTCGGGTTTTGGAGCGCACGGGCATCAGCGCCCCCGTACAATCCCTGTTGGACACGAAATTGACAGGCGGCCTTTTTTCGCGTCAGGAGGCCGCTCTGACGACGGAACTCGTTTACGGGTATCTGAGGTCGGAAATTCGGATTTCGTGGCTTCTGAGCCAATTTATGAAGGCTCCTGAAAAGCTGCCCGCGTCCATGAAGCTCATGATCGGCATAGCGGCCTACGAACTGCTGTACCTTGACCGCATCCCCGCCCATGCCAGCGTCAGCGCCGCCGTGGATGCCGTGCGCTCCCGGTTCGGGCAAGGATTGTCCCGCGTCGCCAACGGCGTGCTCCGATCGCTGATCCGCCTCTCCGAAGCCGAAGATTTGAAAGCCTTCGCGTTCTATGAATCCCGCATCGCCGATCCGATGGAGCGCCTTTCCATCTTCCACAGCGTGCCCCGCTGGATACTCGAACTGTGGGCCGAAGGCTACGGGCCGGAAAAGGCCGATGCGTTCGCGCGGGCCGTTTCCGCCGTGCCGTCCCCTTGCGTCCGGGTGAACGCCGCCAGGGACGAATGGGAGGCCCTGCGCAGCTTCCTGTGCAGGGAAGGGGAGGCTGTGGGGATTTCAGGCGTCCGCTTCGCGCCCGGCACCCAGCCGGAGTATATGCGGGACTACCTGCGGCAGGGCAGGCTGTCCATACAGGGCGCGGGAAGCCAGCTCGTTCTGGAAGCGCTGGACGCGCCGCACTGGGAAGGCCCCGTATGGGACGCCTGCGCCGGACGCGGCGGCAAGACGCTCGCGCTCCTTGAACTGGGCGTGCCCGTCCTCGCCGCCAGCGATACCTATCAGCCCCGGCTGCGGGGCATGAGGGACGACGCCAAGCGCCTTGTGCTCAAGACGCCGCCGCTGTTCTGCGCCTCGGCGGCCGAACCGGCCCTGCGGGGCACGCCCAAGACCATCCTGCTTGATGTCCCGTGCAGCGGCCTCGGCACGCTCGCCCGTCACCCTGACCTGCGCACGCTCCGCACGCCCGAACAGGTCGCCGGGCTGGTCGGGCTTCAGCGCCGCATACTCGACGCCGTATGGCCGTACCTGCCTTCCGGCGGGCATATCGCCTACATCACCTGCACCATGAACCCCGCCGAAAACGAAGGGCAAATCGAAGCATTCCTCGCACGCACACCCGGCGCGTCGCTTGAAAAGCAGTGGCAGAGCACGCCCGACACTTTCGGCAGCGATTTGATGTATGGAGCGATGATCAAAAAGGCTGTGTTATAGAAAATGGTTGATGCTTTTTTCCTTGAAGCTCCAAAGGGATAACCGGCAAAATGCCTTGGCCGTGGAGCCCGCCAAGGGGAAAACCGGAGAAAAAGGCTGTCTTTTCATCGCACTGTGGAGATGAAACAACCATAAACTATAACAGAGCCATCAAAAAAGCATAAGAGAGAGAGAGAGAAAGAAAGAAAGAAAGAAAGAAAGAAAGAAAGAAAGAAAGGAACCGCCAACGGCCAGCCGTTTCCCTGAAAAATCTCCCTGCATTTAGACTGCCGTATGAAAAATGCAGGGAATGCCTCAAGCGTTTGAAGCATTCCCTGCATTCGCAAAAAGGTGGATCCCCTCATCGCAGCAGCGGCATGCTTCCGGTCAGTCTGTTGACCAGCTTTTTAGGGCCGCAAAGGCCGATGCCCAAATACCGCCATTCGCTTTCGTCCGCCCGCGCCGCCTTGCCGATGTATTCGCCGTAGTTTTTGCAGCACTGGGCCACATCGGAAAAATCCGCAACAATCACATCCTGATAGCCGTCTCCATACAGTGTTTCCCTGATGGAGCGGATCTGTTCCGCATCCCCCCGCAAAATCGGTACCGGAAACGTAATAATGCCCAGATGGGCCTTTCCAGATCCATCGAACACGTCCGCGCCGACCGCTTCGGGCATATGCTTGCCCAGCGTGATGCCCAAGATGGCGGCGGTGTTGGCGAGAAGGCCCAAAGGCAGGTTTTCGTCCAGAATCATTACGCATTTTGAATTCGTACTTTCCACGTCTCTCTCCTTTTCAGGAAGACTGTGCCATAGAAAACGGTTGATGCTTTATCTCTTGAAATTCCAAAGAAATAACCAATAAAATTCCCAGTCATGAAGCCAACCAGCGGAGAATTGGAGAAAAAGCATATTTTTTCAGCATATTGTCGAGATAAAACAAGCATGTGTATGACAGAGCCTTCAGAAGAAGCCTAGCACGGGGCCAGAGCAAACGCTTGCACGATATTGCCCACCATTTCCACCGTTCCATATCGAATACGGCCTTGCCCCGGAAACCATCTTTCCACATTTTCGCCACAAAAAAACGCCGGGTTCCCGAAAGGGAAACCGGCGTTCGGAGGCGCATACCGCCCCCCTCAAAAACCGTAGAGCTTTTTATTGTATTTTTACCATTTCGTAATGGTTACCGGCAAGTCACGGATAGCCTCGCGCAGCGCATCGGGTGAAGCGACGGCGGCCCCGACCTGTGCGACGACGAGCCCGGCGGCGTAGTTCGCCAACACGCAGGAAGCCAGAAGGGGCAGCCCGGCGGCAAGCCCCAGCCCAAGGGTGGCGATGACCGTATCGCCCGCGCCGGTCACGTCAAAAACATCCTGCGCCATTGTGGGGACATGCCAGACCTCGGAGGGGCCGGAGAACAGCGCCATGCCGTCCGAACCAAGGGTTGTGAGCAGATGCGGGCACCCGACCTTTTCCAGGATGGCGCGCCCGGCGGCAAGGATTTCCTCACGGTTCCGCACGGGCATCCCGGCGCACTCGCCCGTTTCCTTCGTATTCGGCGTGAGCAGGAACGAGCCGCCGTACAAGCCGACATTGCCCGGCTTGGGATCGATCAAGACCTTCACCTGATGCGGGCCGGCGGCGAGCAGCCCACGCAAGAGGGACATGAACGACAGGGAGACGATGCCCTTGCTGTAATCGGACAGGATGACCACATCGTGCGCCGGAAGCTGTTCCGCAATGACGGAAAGCAAGGCTTCCTGATCGTCGGAGGAAAGCTGGCTGGCGTCCTCGCTGTCCAAGCGCAGCATTTGCTGGCGCCGGGCCATGACGCGGGTTTTCACCGTGGTCGGGCGCTGCGGCAGGGCCACGAACGAGCCGCAAATGCCTTCATCACGGGCGAGTCCCCGGATGCGATCGGCAGAGGCATCCTTGCCCACCACGCCCACGAGCGTCGCTACGCCGCCAAGCGCCACGATATTGCGGGCCACATTGCCCGCGCCGCCGAGCAGGTAGCGTTCCTTTTCAATCCGCACGACGGGGACGGGCGCTTCCGGGGAAATGCGATCCGCGTCGCCTATAAGATAGGCATCCAGCATAATGTCGCCGACGACCAGCACGCGCCTGCCTGCCAGCCCGCCCACGACATCGGGCGTCAAGAGAACCGGGGACACGTCAGACATGGAAATCCTTTGGTTGAAATCATTCCGGTTTGGCTTCGGAAAGCTCCACCGAGAGCCCCAGACGGCTCAGGAGCTCCGCAAGCTGTTCTTCGGATTCGTAGGGGAGCGTGATCCGCCCCGCATGGCCGGTCCCGGAAATGGACGCCTTGGGCGCGACGTTCTCCCGAAGCTGCCGGATGGCCAGCTTGATGCACGCGGGCTTGGGCGCGCGGGCACTGCGGGCCGCAGGAGCGGGGGCCCCCATCAGCGAAGACGGCAACAGGCCGTTCCGTTTCCAGTGGATGACGGCTTCTTCGGCGTCACGCACGGAAAGGCGGCGCGTCATGACCGCATTGAATAGGATATCCTGCAAAGCGCGTTCAGGAAGCGCCAGCACCGCGCGGGCATGGCCGGGCGTAAACACGCCGTCCTTGAGCGCGTCCTGCATAGGCCGGGGGAGCTGGAGCAGGCGCAGGGAGTTGGCGACGGCGGAACGGCTTTTGCCAAGCCGCTGGGCCAGTTCTTCCTGGCTGTACGGCAAACGCTCGCGCAGGGACTGGATGGCTTGTGCCTCTTCAAGCGGGTTCAGATCCTCGCGCTGGAGGTTTTCGATAAGCGCGGCGGTCAGGGCGTCCTCATCGGACAGTTCCCGCAGATAAACGGGCACCTCGGTAAGCCCGGCGCGCTGCGCGGCCCGCCAGCGGCGCTCGCCCGCCACGATCTCGTAGATGGTCGCCGTTTCCGTACGGCGCGGGCGCACCAGCAGCGGCTGGATGATGCCTTGGCTCCGAATGGAAGCCGCCAGCTCTTCAAGCGCGGCCTCGTCAAAATGCTTGCGGGGCTGCCCCTTGCAGGGGGTCAGGGCCGCGATGGGCAGGGTCGTCGTATGCTTGGGCGTCGAAGGCGCGGGCATCCCCGCATTGTCCGCCTTGCCCGAAGACGGGCGCTCCGCAGGCGTTACGTTGCGGAACAGCGCATCCAGACCGCGCCCCAAACCACGTTCATTCGCAGACATGGGAAAACCTCACAGTCGTTCAAGGCAGGGACGCCCTGCCGATGTTTTCACGTGAAACATTACTCCGACTTCGCGGTACGCGAGCCGGGCTTGCGCATGACGATTTCTTTGGCAAGGTTCAGATAGGCCTCGGATCCCTTGGACTTGATGTCGTAATGGAGGATGGACTTGCCGAAGCTGGGGGCCTCGGAAAGCCGCACGGTGCGGGGGATGACCGTCTTGAAGATCTGATCCGGGAAGCAGCGGTTCACTTCCTCCTGCACTTGCCGCGTCAAACGGTTCCGCCCGTCGAACATGGTCAGCACCACGCCGAGAAGCCCCAACTGAGGGTTGAGGCGCTTCTTGACCTGTTCATAGGTTTGCAGCAGCTTGACGATGCCTTCCAAGGCAAAGAACTCGCATTGAAGCGGCACAAGGATCTCCTTGGCGGCGCACAGGGCATTGAGCGTAAGCAGGCCGAGCGACGGGGGGCAATCCAATATAATGAAATCAAAACGCTTTTCCAGCGGCTCCAGCAACTCGGAAAGATAGAATTCCCGCCCCATCTTATCCACAAGCTCCAATTCCGCCGCCGCCAGATCCGTACCGGAAGGCAAGAGGAACAGGTACGGCGAAACCGTGGATAAAATGGCCTCGTTGACCTTTTCAGGCTGGAAGAACGACGTGTACAGATTGGCCGGCAGAGCATCCTGACCGAAGCCGAGCCCGCTGGTGGTGTTCGCCTGCGGATCGCAGTCCACGAGCAGCACGCGTTTTTCCATAATCGCCAATGAAGCGGCGAGATTGATGGCGGTAGTGGTTTTGCCTACACCGCCTTTTTGATTGGCAATGGCAATGATTCGAGCCATGAACGTCCCTCTTTGGCAATAGGAGAAGCGCAAGGACATGAAAGGATGAAAAGGCCGAGGCTGCCTGAGCCTCATCCCTTCCCAGACAATTCCGCATGGCGGCCTTGCAAACGGCAGGCGGCTCCCCGTGCCGCGTCTTCACGCATACGGCACGCAGCAAGGCCATACGGAAGCCTTCCCGGACGGCTGCGCCGGAAAATCCCCCTCATGGAGAACGGCAATGTTTCACGGGAAACAGGCACGCTTCCCTTACCGTTCTCTAGAAGATGTCACTCCTCACGTCAAGGGAAGGCGAAAAGAGAATAAGAAGAAACCGATGTTACCATGAGGGCAATTGAACTTTACAATTTGGCTCTGCCACAGGATATGGTTGTTTCTCTCCACAGTATGGTGAAAATAGAGGCTTTTCTCTCGTTTTTCCGTTGGTGGACTCTCTAGTTGAGGCATTTTATTGGTTATTTCCTTGGAATTGTTGAGAAATAAAGCATCAACCATTTCCTATGAGCCGCCTGAATTTTTAGGTCGAGTCGTTGTTTTTACATGGAACTATTTGAAATCATTAAAAACAATCTTTTGCGACCTCAAAAACAATTAAATAATTTCAATAGATTATATCTAATTGGCGACACGACCTAGGCCCTATCATAGTATGGAGTTATTTCATCTCCACCGTACTAAAAAGACAGCTTTTTTCCAGTTTTCCCCTTGGCTGAATCCATAGTTGAGGCGTTTTTCTGGTTATTCCTTTGGAATTTCAATAAAAAAGCATCAGCCATTTTCTAGGATACAGCCTTATGATACAGCCAAATTTTACAACCTTAAAGTTTAAGGCTCTCCCGATCCGGCATTGAACAACGCAAATACGCTGTTCTTATGCCTTCGCAGCGACCGCCTGCTTCCCACAGCCGGAAGGGCCTTTTCAACGTAAAATCGTCCTAAGAAACAGAACATATTATATTCGGAGACGCCCGCCGGGACGAGACGAGGAAAGCTCCCGTTCGGCACGGCCCCCAAAAAAATGGAATGCGCCCATTCCTTATGTGCGTTTTGCCCTTTCAGGGGGGCCGCCCAGATTTTCCCTCTGCAAACGGCCTTGCAAAGACCTACCCTACCTCCGGGCAAGGCTCGTTCACCAGACGCCCCCACTGTTCGAGGAAGGCAGCCCGGCTTTCCGCCTCCCAGTGCGCCATCTCCCGGATAAAAGCCCTTGCCTTGCCCCGCAAAGCCTCTTCCGTCCCGGAATTGGCGATGACCTGATCGCACCCCGCCATCTTGCGTTCCTGCGTCCACTGGAGGCCGTCCATCCGGGCCATGAGCCTATCCGACCAGCCACGCACTTCCAGCAGGCGGCGGCAGCGTTCGCCCTGCTCGCAGGAAATCCCCACAACGTAGGGCCGCCGTTCTCCGCACAACTTGCGGCTCCAGCCGGACTCGAACCACAGCGGCACCTCGGCGACGGCGTAGCCCCGCCCCGCTTCTTCCTGCCCGCTCCAGAAGCGTTCAAGATCATCCAGCACCAGCGGGTGCAGCAGGCTTTCCAACTCATGGACATCCACGCCCGACTCAGCTTCCGGCAACAACGCGGCAGCCAAAGCCTTACGATCCACAGGCGAACGGTCGTCGGGAATGAACCGATCGCCATAGCGCAGGCGCAGCGCCTGCCAAGCCTCCCGGCCCGGCTCATAGAGCCGGATTACCGCCGCGTCCGCGCTCCACGTCGGGACGCCCTCCTCCGCCAGCATCCGCATGAACAGCGACTTCCCCGATCCCGCCACGCCGGTTACGACGACGCGCCGCATATGACGTTCCAACGTCAGCGCCGTCTGGATGAAATCCTCCGGCGGCGGACAGGTGAAGGCCATCTTCTCGCCCGTAAACGGGTGGAAGAACGACAAATGCCATGCGTGCAGCATCTGACGCGGAGCCGGATCGTGTTTGAGCAGTACGCCGGGGACGGGCGGCGTTAGAGCCTGCCCACCCCTTCCATACAATTTGTCGCCCCAGAGGGGATGCCCGGCATGCGCCATATGCACACGGATCTGGTGCGTGCGGCCCGTGAAAATCCGTACCCCAAGCAGGCTGTAGCCCTGCCCCTTGTGCAGCACACGCCACTCGCTGCGGGCTTCCTTCCCGTTTTTCACCACCGCAACCTTGACCTTCACCGTGGGATGCCTGCCGAGCGGCGCATCCACCGTGCCCGCCGGGGCGGGGACGCCCTGCACCAAAGCAAGGTACTCCTTCCGTATTTTCCGTGCCGCGAACGCCTCGGAAAGCCGCATCCTCGCCTCTTCCGTAAGCGCCACGCAGATAAGCCCGGAGGTGTCCTTGTCCAGACGGTGCACGATGCCGGGCCGGAAGCCTTCCTGCGCCCGCAGGGACGGGAAACGCGCCACCAGCCGATGGACGAGCGTCCCCTCAGGGCAGCTCGGCGCGGGGTGTACGGTCATCCCCGCCGGTTTGTTGAGCACGGCAAGCCACGCATCCTGATAGAGGATCTCCAGTTCGCCCTCTTCCGGCTGCACGGATGTCGGCTCCGCTTCCATCCTGAGTTCCACGGACTGCCCGGCCCCTACCTTGGCGGAGACATCCGTACACACGGCCCCGTCAACAAGACAGCCTCCGTCCCGGATGGCACGCTTCACTTTTTCACGTGAAACATCCTGTTCCCGCAGGGCCTCTCCAAGGAAACGGTCAAGCCGCACCCGCCCGCCGTCAACTGTGAAAGCAACTGTTCGTGTCATAAGGAATATCGGTAGAGGTGGGGTGTAACAGGGAGGAAGGAATCCTCTTCAAGAGGATTTCTTCCTCCTCCCCGGACATATCTCCTTCCCGCCTCAAGCAGGGCGAGGAGGCCGCTCAAAAGAACCCATTCCGGCTTTTTCCATGAAAACATTCGATCAAAGCGGAGGCAAACGCAACAGCCTGCCTTCACACGTTTCTTATTTGCGCAGAAAGCCGGGGAGCTTGAAATACAACTGCGAAAGCGGATCAAAGAGGCTTCCGGGCAGCCATGACGCCAACCAGAACAGGCGGATCTTGGGCGAGGACACATAAGGAGCCACCAGCCTGCGGGCCTCCGCCCCGCTGCCCTCGCGCCACAGGGCCACGGCCTTCTGGAACGCGGCCCGGCGGGTAAGGATCCCGACCAGATCGGGATAATCCCGGTCATAGCCGGGGTACAGCCTCCGGTGCTTGTCGAGGATACGGAGCGTTTCATCCGCGAACTGGCCGAACTTGCGGAATGTCGTGTTCACGCCGTGGACGCGCCAACGGGTCAGCGGCTCGTCCACATGATCCAGTTCCCACGTTTTGGCGATGCGATAAAACACATCCGCCTCTTCACATACGTTCAAGGATTCGTCGAACCACTCGCCCAGGCTGTCCAGCGCCGATTTGCGGATCATGGCCGAAGACATGGAAATCCACTGCCGGGTCATGAGTTCGCGGAACACCATGCCCCGCGCCGGATGCGTCGACTCGAACATCCGCGAAAGCGTACCCTTCCCGCTGAACATCTCGGTATCCGTGCTCACCAAACCGAGCCTCGGATTGGCATCGAACAGCATCACCTGCTTTTCCAGCTTGGTGGGAAGCCATTCGTCATCACAGTCCAAAAACGCCAGCAGGGACCCCTCAGCCTTGGCAATGGCAAGGTTCCGCGCGGCCCCAAGCGGAACCGTCTTCTCAGCGAGGAAATACCGCACCTTCCCGCCGTAGCTCTGCGCGATGGCGGCGCTGTCGTCCGTGGAACAGTTGTCCCAGAACACGATTTCCCAATCGGGCCACGACTGCCGGAACACCGAATCCATCGCCTCGCGAAGGTGTTCCGCGCTGTTGTAGCAATTCATGATCACCGTAACTTTCGGCATAGAGACCTCTTGTTGGAAGGGGGAAGAAAAACGTGTGGGGAGGGGAAGGAGGCCCTTTCTGGAGAAAGGGCCTCCTTCCCCTCCCCACGCCCCTCCCCTTCCTCCCCAAAGACTTTCGTAAATGGGGCGAACGGCGTGTGGGGCGGCCCGGCGGCTTGACCCGGAAAACAGTTTCCCGGCAGCGCCGTCCACAAAAACTCGAAGGGCGTCAAAAAAACGACGCGCATAATCGCCTTTTCAGCCCTTAAAAAAATTTTTCCGACCCGTTTCCCGTCCGTATCCCGTTTTTACAGCAGAGAGCCTATTGACGCGCAATATCGGCCCCGGCTCCTGAACACACAAGCGCAGCACCGGACGTTCAGGAGCCGGGGCCGCACTGAGGGGGTCCGGGGGGAATCATTCCCCCCGGCGGGGTCAAGGGGCGGGGCCCCTTGCCGCCGGAGGCATCCCACGGCGGCATCCCCGTTACTTCACCGCTTCGATGATCCCCGCGCAAACAGCCTCGACATCCTCCCGGCTCAGGCCGGGATGCAGGGGCAGCGTCAACAGCTCGCCGTGCAATTGCTCGGTCACGGGCAGGGACGGCTTGCCCCCGCCGTACAGCGACAACAAATGGTTCGGCTTGTAATGCTGGCCCGTGGGGATGCCTTGGGCATCCAGCGCGCCGATGACGTCATGCCGACGCCCGTTCAGGATGCGCACCGGGAAAATATGCGGCACGATCCACGCTTCCGGCTCAGCCGTGAGCAGCGCCACGCCGGGCACCCCGGAAAGCCGTTCGCGGTACAGATCCGCAAGCTCGCGGCGCTTGGGGGCGAATTCGCCGTCCAGCCGGGCCAACTGCACCCGACCGATGGCCGCCATGATGTTGCTCATGTGGTAACGCCAGCCCTGCCGCTCCACGTCGAACTCCCAACTGCGCTGCCCGGAGAAACGCTTTTCGGTGTCCTTTTCCACGGAAAGCAGACGCCCGTCGCGCGCGGCCTCGGCCACCGCCTGATCCGAGGTCACGATGCAGCCGCCTTCGCCGCAGGTGATGTTCTTGATGCCGTCAAAGCTGAAACAGGCCACATCCCCGAAGCTGCCGATCTTGCGGCCCTTGTACAGGCATCCGAACGCATGGGCGGCATCTTCGATGACCCGCAGGCCGTGCTTTTCCGCAAACGCATACACGCCGTCCAGATTGACCGGGTTGCTCGCATAGTGCACCGGCATGATGGCCTTGGTGCGCGGGGTAAGGCGCTTTTCCGCATCGGCGAGATCGATGGTCGCCGTATCAAGGCGCGCATCGCAGGCCACGGGGACGGCCCCAGCCCCGCTGATGGCCTGAAAGGACGCCACGAACGTCAGCGAAGGCACCAGCACTTCCGCGCCGCTCCCGTGCCCGAGCACGGCCTCGACAGCCAGATGCAGGGCGGCCGTCCCGGTATTGACGGAAATGACCCAGCTCGCGGGCACGCCCAGATAAGCCGCCACATCAGCCTCAAATTGCTGCACTTCCTTGCCGATGCCCAAGTAGCCGTCTTCGCAGATGACGCGGCGCACGGCCTCGGCTTCGGCCTCGCCAACGATGGAACGGGAAAGTCTCATGCTCATGTCAGTCTCCGGGGGTTCCCCCCCTGCCCCGCCGTGCGGCGGGCGCATAGGTCGGCGCCGCATGGCGGACGCCAGAAAAAGGGGCAGGGAAAACCCTGCCCTGACGTGTTACCAATGATAAGGGATATCCTGCGAATCGACGTCCTTGCGGAGCCCTTCCGCCGGATCGTGCGGGATGTCCGGGCAGTTGCAGATAACCGCAGGAACGCCCCCCGCCGCCGTAAAGCCGTACCAGACACGCGGCGGGATTTGCAGCAGCGCGTAGTTGTCCGGCCTGCCGAGCAGCACTTCCATGATCCGCCCGTGCGTCGGGGACTCAGGGCGACCGTCATACAGGACAATCTTCAGCCGCCCCACCGGTACGGCGAAACGCTGCGTCTGGCGCGTGTGGCATTTCCATGCCTTCACGCATCCCGGCTCAACTTCGGAAAAGTACACTTCCCCGATCTCCCCGAACAGCGGGGAGGCCGGGCGCATCATGTGCATGACCGGGCCGCCGTTCGTGGGGATGACGGCCAAATCCTGCAATTCCACGCCGTTAATAACGGATTCCATCGGAACTCCACGGCAGCCCCAACGCGGCGGCCTTGCGGCAGTAATCCTGAATCTGCGACTGCGTGAACGCGTAAATGTCCGCGCCCTGCCCCTTGTAAAACACTTCGTACCACTTGGCGGTAAACCGCATGGTCGTGTCGAAATCCAGCGTGGCGCGCCAGTTGAGGCAGGCCAGCGCCTTGTCGCAGCACAGCTTGAGCAGGGTGCATTCCTTCATCCCGGCCTGCCCCGCCAAATCCATCTTGCTGCCGAACCCGGCCCACTGGCTTTCCAGCGCCCGCACCACGTCGGCTACGGTGTGGCTGGCATCGGAAGAAGGCCCGAAGTTGAACGCTTCGCCGTCGAGCCTGAAACCTTCATGGCAGCCGTCGCCCTTGCCCGATTTCACCGCGTCGCGGTGCGCGGCGAACAGCTTCGCACCGAGCCACAGGTAGCCGGAAAGCGGCTCCAGCACATGCTGCCACGGGCGGGTGGCGTGCGGGCTGCGGATTTCCACTTCCCTGCCCTCGCTCCACGCGCGGGCGCAGTCGGGCACGATGCGGTCAGCCGCCCAGTCGCCGCCGCCGATGACGTTCCCGGCGCGGGTCGTGGCGCAATACGGCGTATTCACCGGATCGCCGAAAAACGACTTGAAATAGGAATGCGCGATGATCTCGGCGCAGCCCTTGGATGCGCTGTAGGGATCGTAGCCGCCCAGATGGTCGGTTTCACGATAGCCCCACACCCATTCGTCGTTGCGGTACGCCTTGTCGCTGGTGATGCTGACCACGGCCTCAACCGAAGGCGTCACGCGCACGGCTTCCAGCACGTTGAGCGTGCCCATCGCGTTGACTTCGATGGTGTCGGCGGGGTTTTCGTAGGAAGCGCGCACAAGCGCCTGCGCAGCCAAGTGGAACACGATTTCGGGCTTGAACTCCCGCATGGCTTCGATGAGCGCCTTGCGGTCACGCACATCGCCCCGATAGTCGCGGATACGCCCGCCAAGCCCGATCACATCGAAATGCGACGGGGCGGTCGGCACGGCGTCCGAAAAACCGGCGACTTCCGCGCCCATCTGGAGCAGCCACGCCGTCAGCCACGAACCCTTGAATCCGGTGTGCCCGGTGACGAACACCCGGCGGCCTTCATAGATATGACCAAACATAGATTGTCCTTGGGGGAGAATGCCTCCGGCGGAGGGCTGCCGCCCTCCGGGCTCCTGCCGGGGGGAATGATTCCCCCCGGCCCCTCAGCGCCGCCGCATCCCGCACAGGCCATGCGCCTGCATGGGATACGGCGGTTCTGTGGGCGTCGGGCATCCTTTTTCACAATGCCGCAACGGAGCCGCCGGGAAACTGTTTTTCAAAGAAAGGCGTATCGGAATGCCCTTCCCTCAGCCCGCCCCGCTTGCAAAAGTCTTGGGAGGGAGCGGGATGGGGGTGCGGGGGAAGGGGGAGGGAAGCCCTTCTCCAGAAGGGTTCCCTCCCCCTTCCCCCGCATATCAAAATCTTATTTGCACCACGGGGCGTTGCCCTTGTCCCAAAGGGCATTGAGCGCCTGCGCGTCACGCAAGGTATCCATGCACTGCCAGAAACCGGTGTGGCGGTACATGGAAAGCTGGCCTTCGGCGGCAAGGCGTTCGAGCGGTTCCTTTTCGAGATCGCAGGACTCGTCCTCAGAAAGGTAGTCAAGGAATTCGCGCTTGAACACGAAGAACCCGCAGTTGATGTATTCGTCCAGAACGGGCTTTTCCTGCCAAGACAGGATGTTCCCGTTTTCATCGGTCTTGACGGAACCGAAGCGGGAAGGCATCCGGACGCCGGTGAAGGTCGCCATCTTGCCGGATTTGATATGGAAATCGACCAGTTCGCTAATATTGATGTCGGAAACGCCGTCCCCGTAGGTGACCATGAAGCGATCCGTGTCGATGTGCTGCGCGATGCGCTTGATGCGCGCCCCCTTCAGGGTTTCCTGCCCGGTGTCGGACATGGTGACGCGCCAGTCGGTCACCTGCGCGGTCGGGTGGTAGGTCGTCGAGCCGGTGGCGAGATCCACGGTGAAGTCCGCATTGCGCATACGGTAATCGTGGAAATACTGCTTGATGACCTCCCCCTTGTAGCCGAGGGGCAGCACAAAATCCTTGTGACCGTACCGGGCGTACATGGACATGATATGCCACAGCACCGGACGCCCGCCGATTTCGACCATCGGCTTGGGTTTGAACTCGGTTTCTTCGCGGAGCCGGGTTCCCTTACCGCCACACAGAATAATAACTTTCATGGACTTGCCTCATGTTTCCAGATATAGGAAGCTCCGTATCCTGACCGGATCATCGGAGTCCGGTCACACTAGCAAAACACGCGGCAAAGGTGAATACCCCGTCCTTCCGGGCAAAAAGCCGCCGCCCCGCAATCCTTTTCCAGCCCCTTTTCGACGCCATCCGCACAGGAGGAATCCCATGTCCCCATCCGTCCAGGCCATCAAACGGTTCCTTGAAGCCCACGACCGTTTTGCCATGCACAACGGCATCACCGTTGAAGATGCCGACTACGATTACGGCAAGGTCAGCCTCGCGTTTGAAGATCACGTCAAAAACTCCCTCGACATGCTGCACGGCGGCGCGCTGTTCACCCTCGCGGACATGGCTTTCGGCCTTGCTTCCAACTTCGGGCAGGAAGACGGCACCATGATCAGCACCAACGCCACCATTTCCTACATGAAAAGCGCCAAGGCAGGCCCCATCGTCGCCGAAGCCCGGCTCGCCAACGGCGGCAGGCATCTCGCCACCTATGAAGTCAAAATCTACGACGGGCAGGGAACCTATATCGCCTGCGCCATGATCTCCGGCTACCGCCTCGACACGAAGCTGGCGATTGAAGAGGAATAGAATATGTGGGGGAAGGGAGGGGGAGCCTTTCTAAAGAAAGGTTCCCCCTCCCTTCCCCCACACCCCCATCCCTCCCTCTCCCAAGACTTTTGACTGATGGGGAGGCCCCCCGACAGGAGTCCGTTCCGGCAACAGGCTAGGTTGTGTTGTTAATTATATATTGAAATTATTGAATTATTTTAGATTATAAATATCATTTTAATAATTTTAAATAGTTATATTTAAAACGACGATATGGCCTAAAAAAACGCCTTTCCCTCTCCATATCAAACAAACTCCGAGCCGCCGTGCCCTCAAAAAAGGCGGCTCCTGACGGCCTTGGGGCGAATGAAAAGGGTTCCGTGTCCGGCGCAAGCCGGATGCGGAACCCTTTTCATTCGCCTTGAGGGGGTCTGGGGGGCATGATGCCCCCCAGCGGGTGCAGGGCGGAGCCCTGCCCGCCGGAGGCGCTGCCTTTTACCTCCCTACGCGGCGGGCGTGGCGGGCGATGATCTCGTTGTAACGGGCCTTGAACGCCGCGGGATCGGCTAGCTCAAAGCCGGACTGCACCGGACGGAATACGAAAAGGGCCTGCGCCGCCTTGCCGTTGGCCCAGCTCATGGGGGCCATGCTCCACTCCATGTTCTGGGCGGAGGCCAAACGCCGGTTCACCTGCGCGGGCGTCCACGGGGTTTGAAGGTTCATGACCGAGGCCATGCGGACAAAGTCATAGCCGATGCCTTCCCAGAAATCCGGGATGCCCTTGCCGGACTCCGCCATCGCCCGCACGAGGGCGCCCGCAGCCGGGGACGGGGACGCCGGATTCCACGCACCGGGGAAAATCGCCAGATCGAGGTTCGCCACATTGACGCTCGAACGGTTGGAAAGCCCCTGCTCCCAAAGGGACGTGCCCATCAGCACGAGGCGATCCTCGCCCTGATAGAACAGGAACGGCACGAGCAGTTCCAGATTCTTCCAGCTATCTGGAATGAAAGCCGCCTGAAAGGTGGATGTCGGCACGGGGGTCTTGCCGCGCATGGTGCCGCCCACAAAACCGCGCATCACCTCGCCCCAACTGGAGGTGTCGCCGGAAGGATAGGTCGCCACTTTAGCCGCGGAGCCGTTGGCGCGCACGGCCTTAAGGAACAGATCCGTCATCCGCTGCCCGTAAGTATCCGTCGGCGCAAGGACGCCGTAGCTGGAAATGCCGAGGCTGCGCGTAAATTTGAGGACAGCGTTGATTTGATCCTGCGGGCTGGCGAAGAAGCGCCACGCGACCGTCCCTTCGTCGCTTCCCTCAAGGCTCGGAAGGAAGGCGAAAACGGCGCGCGACTGCTGGATGCTGCGGGACTTCATCGCCGTATAGCGATCCGCGCGCAGGGGCCCGCCCACCATCACGCACTGCGGGGGCAGTTGGGCCAGCTTGTCCAGCCAATCGGGAGATTCCGTATTGATCATACGGACATCCATCATCATGCCGGATTTGGACAATTCACCCTGCGCAGCCGTGGCGCCTGCGGCGATCTTGTTGCCGAACGGCCCGTACGCCCCGCTCAGGGGCAAGGCCAAGGCCACACATCCGGAACTGAATGAAGGCTGCCCTGTGCCGCCCGCACCGGAAAGCTTGCCCTGCACATCAAGCCACGCAGGGCTGTTTTCCGCTCCGGGAACCAGATCCTTCCAGAATTTCAGGGCATTCTCGGCGCCCTGCCTATTGCCGCTGAAAAGGGCCGCCTGAGCCACACGCTCCCACGCCAACGCGCGCTGCTCCGTGGAAAGCGCGGCGTCACGGGCCACCACATTGTACAGGCGCTCGGCTTCGGCATAATTGCCCGCCTTCCACGCCGCATCAGCCTGTTCGGGAAGAGGCTGGCCGCTGGCGGCATGGCCGGGCTGGGAGGAAGGCGCGTAGCCGCCGGAGACAAATACGGTACGCCCGCACCCGGCGAGCAGCAGAAGGCACGCCAAAACCATCAAAGCGCCTGCCCGTGCAGGCCATTTCAGACAACCGTTCATGATTCCCCCAAGGATATGGTTCCATCCGTATAGATACGCCGCACAGGAAACAAAAAGCCCGCAAAACGGAGCCGCACCCCAAAAAGGCAGGCGGAAAAAACGCATCCGTTCCCCACAGGCGTTTCAAGGCTACAGCATGGCGGAAAGCGAGGCAAGCCCGGCTCGCCTAAACACAGGGCTTTGATGCCGGTTTGCGCCATTTGACCGGCGTTCGCGGCAAGGGTACAAGGCAGGGGAGCCTCTCTTTTCCCGTAACCGCCGCACCTTTTCACGGAGCGTTTTATGAACCTTACCGACCTCATCAGCAAGCACCCCGTCCCGGCAACCCGCTTCCAGCGCCCCTACGTCATCGCCGAAGCAGGCGTGAACCATGAAGGCAGCATGGACATCGCCCGCCGCCTCATCGACGAAGCCGCCCTCGGCGGCGCGGACGCCATCAAGTTCCAGACCTACAAGGCGGGAACCCTTGCCTCCAAGCATTCCCCGGCCTACTGGGACACCACCAAAGAGCCGACCCCAAGCCAGTACGAACTGTTCAAAAAGCACGACTCGTTCTGGAAAAGCGAATTTGAAAATCTGAAAAAACACTGCGATCAGGCTGGGATCGCCTTCATGTCCACGCCGTTCGACGTGGAATCCGCCAAGTTCCTCAACGACATGATGGACGTGTTCAAGATCTCCTCCTCGGATCTCACAAACCGCCCCTTCATCGAATTCATGTGCGACTTCAAAAAGCCCATCATCATGTCCACCGGCGCGGCAAGCCTTGCCGAAATCGCCGAGGCCGTGAGCTGGATTGAAGCCAAGGGCAACCCGCTGGCCCTACTCCACTGCGTGCTGAATTACCCCACGATGGATGAAAACGCCGCGCTCGGCATGATCCCGGCCCTCGTCCGCCATTTCCCGCAGCACGTCATCGGCTACTCCGATCACACCCTGCCCAACGACATGAAGGTGCTGGAAGTCGCCACCCTGCTCGGCGCGCAAATCCTTGAAAAGCACTTCAGCCACGACAAGACGCTGCCCGGCAACGACCATTACCACGCTATGGATTACAAGGATCTCCAGCTCTTCCGCCAAAATTTCGAGCGGACGCTGTCCATGATCGGGGAAATGCGCATCGAAGCGCTGGCCTCCGAGGAGCCCGCCCGCCGGAACGCCCGCCGCTCCCTCGTCGCCAACCGCAACATCCCCGCCGGAAAGATCATCGACAAGGACGACCTCACGTGGAAGCGTCCCGCTGGCGGCATCAGCCCCCGCCATTATTATGAAGTGCTCGGCATGGCCGCCCGCGCCGACATTGAGGAAGATACCGTCCTCCAATGGGCGCATCTGGAATAAAAACGCATGTGCTGGAAGGGGCGGGAGAAGGCCCCCTTTTCCCTGCCCCATCCGGTGCGGGTCCCCGATTTCGTCGAGGAACAGCGTGCCGTTGCCCTTTTCCCTCCCCATCCGGTGCGGGCCGCCTCCTCCCATAAGCCCCCGCGCCGAAAGGGGCGTGGTGCGCCCGCCGCAGGAGGGAACGGAAAGACAATCATTGAGCATTCGGTTCGTTGTGTTTCAATCTTCCTCAAGCCCGGCGCGTTCCGGCGTTTCCCCAAAAAGGAAACGGGGAAAGTGCATCTTGCGGGAAGGCGGACGGGGCCAAAAGAAAGGGCAAGGCCAAAGGGCCTCCTTTCGGGAAAAGGCCCCTTCTCCGGGACTCCACAACACATAGCCGAAAAGGAAACGCCATGAAAAAAATGCTCATTGCCGCCGCATGCCTGATGCTGCTGAGCCCGGCCTGTGCGGGCGCATCGCTGTTCGGATCGGACGGCCCGAAGGACACCGACGAGATCACGCCCCTCCAGTACGCCTCCCTGCTCGGCCTGCGGGACATCGATCCCGTGATGTTCCGCACGAAGCTGATGCCGCTCATCGACGAAGCCATGAAAGACGGCAAGATCACCGTCGGCGAATGCAAAGAGATCGAAAAGGCGGCCGGCAACGTGGCCCCGGCCTTCTATGCGGCTGCGAAGGCCCCGCGCCTTCAGGAAAGCATCTCGGAAACGATGGACAAGGCGAAGAAGGACGGCAAGGAATTGGGGTCAAAACTTGAGGACACCCTCAACAACCAGCTGCCGCAGTTGTTCGACGACGCCATGAACCTGTTCCGGGAGCAGATGCGGCAGTACAACAAGGAAAAACCGGAAGCGCCCACAAACCTTTGATTGCCTGCGGCGCGGAAAGAGGCACCTCCTGTGACCACTCAAGCCATCACGACGCTGATTCTTGGTAAGGCCCCGGAAAACGCGGCCCCGGCCACCCACATTCTGGCCGGGCCGTGGTGTACTGCCCCGGCGTCGGCCGAAGAAACCGGTTTCGACATGCCGCCGGAACCGCTGGCCGATCCCGAACGGCTGGAAACGGCCGCCAGACAGGCGCGCCAGCTCGTCACGCAGCTTGCCCCCCGGTTCCGGGATTATCTGAATGGGCTTTACGGCACGCAGCACGACGACCGCTATTGGGATTTCGTACTGGCCCCGTGGCTCGTCCGCGCCGTGGAAACGCTGGTTGACCGCCTGTACCGCACCGCCGGGATTCTGGAAGCGTTCGGCAGCCGCCCCCTCTCCGTGCCCGTGCTGGACGCTTCGGCATTCGCCTTTGCGGACACGCAGGACTTCATCATGGGCGGCATCCTCAATCCTCAGTGGAACCACTGGCTGTTTTCCCGCCTGCTGAAACGGGACTGGCCCGCCGCATGGACTGCCGAGGAACTGCCGCCCGTCCAACGTGAGGCCGCCCCGGCCAGACGGGAAAACCTCTTGAAGCATACCGCGCGGAACATCCTGTTCAGCCTGCCCTTTCCCCGCGTCAAAGGCTTCAGCCTCAGGCAGTCGTTCGATCTGTCCGTGGTGCTCACGCTCAACCGGGATCGCCGGGACGACACCATCCCGCTCCGGCTGCTCGGCGATCCGTCCGCGCCGCCCCTGCCTCTCGGATTCACGGAGGACGAAGCCTTTGATCTCGCCGTCGCCCTGCTCCCCGAATCCCTGCGGAAAGCGTCCATCCCGCAGACGCTCGGCCACGAACAGGCCCGCATCCGTTCGCGCGTGGTCAGCGTGGCGGCCTGCGAGGACGACGCCTACCGCATCAAGATGGCCCTGCACCGGGGGCGCGGCTGCCGGATGATCTTCATCCAGCACGGCGGCGAGTACGGCTATGTCAGGACTTCCGTGGCCTATCCGCTCGTCGAGTACTGCCAGCACCGCTTCATCACATGGGGATGGAAGCGCCACGGCCTCATGCCCGGCAACTTCCTGCCCCTGCCGCATCCCCAGCTTGCGGCCCTGCGCGACGCCCACCGCGAGAAGTCGCCCACGCTGCTGCTCGTCGGCACGGAGATGGCCCTCTTGCCCTACACACTCAAGTCCATGCTCCGGGGGCGGCAGCAGTTCGCCTACCGGGAGGGCAAGGCCCGCTTCATGGCCGCCCTGCCCGAAGAGCTCCGCAGGCAGTCCCAGTATCGGCCCTATTTCGACGTCCCTTCTTCCCTTGAAGACGCCCCGTGGCTGCTCCGGCGGTTCCCTGAGGTAAAACGCTGTACGGGCCCCCTTGAGCCGCATCTGCTCGGCTGCCGCCTGCTTGTGCTCGATCATGCGGGGACGACGCTGGCGCAGGCGCTTGCCGCGAACATCCCGTTCCTGCTCTACTGGAATCCCGATACGGCCAGCTTCACCCCCGAAGCCCTGCCCCTGCTCGGCAAACTCCGGGAAGCGGGCATCCTGCACGACACGCCAGAATCCGCAGCAGCCAAGGCCGCCAAAGTCTGGGGCGACGTGCCCGGCTGGTGGGCTTCCGTCCGCGCCGCGTGCAGGCCGTGGGCGTCGCAGCACGCCCTCACGAACAAGGACGACGTCCCGCATGTGTGGAAGCTCGTGTTGAAGGATGTGTAGAAGAGAAGATTGGAGGGGGAAGGGGAAACTTTCTGGAGAAAGTTTCCCCTTCCCCCTCCAAACCTCCCCCTTCCTCTTCAAAGACTTTCGACTGGTGGGGAGGCCGCGCGACAGGAGTTCGTTCCACTCCAAGGCAGGGAAACTAAGCCCCCTGTTTCACCTCTTCACCAATGCCCTTTCAACAACAAAGAGCCTGAACGTATTGTTCTGGCTCTTCTTTTTGCCCACAGGGAAAGTGGGGAAAAGGGATTCAACAAGGCAAACGCCTTGAGAACGCGGAAGGAGTTGAGAGAGGGAGGGAGAGCCTTTCTGGAGAAAACTTATCCTGCCTCTTCCAAACTGCCAGAGCAGATCGCCCCTTCCCCTTTCTCCCCCTTCCTCTTCAAAGGCTTTTGACTGGTGGGAAGGCCGCGCCACAGGAGTTCGTACCACTCCAGGGCAGGAAACCTAAGCCCCCTGTTTCACCTCTTCACCAATGCCCTTTCAACAACAAAAAGCCTGAACGTATTGTTCAGGCTCTTCTTTTTGCCCACAGGGAAAGCGGGGAAAAGGAATTCAACAAGACAAAAGCCTTGAGAGCACGGAAGAAGTTGAGAGAGAGAGAGAGAGAGAGAGCCTTTCTGGAGAAAACTTATCCTTCCCCTTCCAAACTGCCAGAGCGAATCGCCCCTTCCCCTTTCTTCCCCTTCCTCTTCAAAGGCTTTTGACTGATGGGGAGGCCGCACGGCAGGAGTTCGTTCCACTCCAAGGCAGGAAACCTAAGCCCCCTGTTTCACCTCTTCACTAATACCCTTTCAACAATAAAAAGCCTGAACGTATTGTTCAGGCCCTTCTTTTTGCCCACAGGGAAAGCGGGGAAAAGGAATTCAACAAGGCAAACGCCTTGAGAGCGCGGAAAGAGTTGAGAGAGGGAGGGAGAGCCTTTCTGGAGAAAACTTATCCTTCCCCTTCCAAACTGCCAGAGCGGATCGCCCCTTCCCCTTTCTTCCCCTTCCTCTTCAAAGGCTTTTGACTGATGGGGAGGCCGCGCGACAGGAGTTCCTTCCACTCCAAGGCAGGGAAACTAAGCCCCCTGTTTCACCTCTTCACCAATGCCCTTTCAACAATAAAAAGCCTGAACGCATTGTTCAGACTCTTCTTTTTGCCCACAGGGAAAGTGGGGAAAAGGGATTCAACAAGGCAAACGCCTTGAGAGCGCGGAAGGAGTTGAGAGCGAGAGAGGGGAGGGAGAGCCTTTCTGGAGAAAACTTATCCTTCCCCTTCCAAACTGCCAGAGCGGATCGCCCCTTCCCCTTTCTTCCCCTTCCTCTTCAAAGGCTTTTGACTGGTGGGGAGGCCGCACGGTAGGAGTTCGTTCCACTTCAAGGCAGGAAAATTAAGCCCCCTGTTTCACCTCTTCACCAATGCCCTTTCAACAACAAAGAGCCTGAACGTATTGTTCAGGCTCTTCTTTTTGTCCACAGGGAAAGCGGCCACCTGCCCCTAGCCCGTATATCCCTTCCAAACGCCTCTTTTTGCCCACAGGGAAAGCGGGCAAGAGGGATTCGATAAGGTCAAAAGTCTTTGGAAAGGGAGGGATGGGGTTTGGGGAAGGGAGGGAAAAGCTTTTCTTCAGAAAAGTTTTCCCTCCCTTCCCCAATCTTTCCCAACTGTTCCCTTACTCGACGGCTCTCCCGATCCTATTCAGACGGATGTTGCTGAGGCCGTCGGCGGACCAGTAGATGCGCCACGCCTTGCCGCGGATGTCATTACGGTCAAGGAAGCCCCAGAAGCGGGAATCGGCCGAATCGTCACGGTTGTCGCCGAGCGCGAAAAACTTGTCGGCGGGCACGGTGATCGGCCCCCAGTTGTCGCGGCCCGGAATCATGATAAGCGGCTGCGAATGCTGCGTGTAGGGTTCCTGCACTTCAACGCCGTTGCGGTACAATACCTTGTTCCGCATCTCCAGCGTGTCGCCGGGGACGCCCACAATGCGCTTGATGTAGTCGAGGCTCCGATCCTTGGGGTAACGGAACACGATGATGTCCCCCACCTTGGGCTCGACGCCGCGGATCAGGTAGTCGTCATTGAAAGGATTCCGCAGGCCGTAGAGGAACTTGTTGACCAGCAGGTGATCGCCGATCTGGAGCGTTTCCAGCATGGAGCCGGACGGAATCTTGAACGCCTGCACCACAAACGTGGTCAGCACCAGAGCCAGAGCTACCGCCCAGATGAGCGCCTCGGCGTATTCCCCTATCACGGTCTTGCGAAACCTCTGGATGAGAGAAAGTTGTTCATTCATAAAGGAGGGAGTCCATTAAGAAAAGTGCCCTTCAATCCCTGTGGGAACGGCGGATGCCTTTCCCGGACTCAAGACACGGGCGTTTGAGGGGAGGGTACGGGGAGGGGCCGCTTCAACGGGCCCTTCCCCATAGGCTTTTTTTACAGAATTCAACAGTATTTTGCTTCGATCTCAGCCCCGGCGGCGGCGACGTCGGACTTGAACCGCTCGCGGGAAGCACGGATCTGCTGGGCAAGATCGGGATCATGGAGCGCAAGGATCTGGGCGGCCAGCCAAGCGGCGTTCCGGGCCCCGGCCTTGTCAAGGGCGACGGTGGCGACGGGGAATCCGGGAGGCATCTGCACGGTGGCGAGCAGCGCATCCATGCCGCCGAGCGGGGACGCGGCGACGGGGATGCCGATAACGGGTTTCATGGTGCGGGCGGCAACCGCGCCGGCAAGATGGGCGGCCATGCCGGCGGCGCAGATGAACACCTCACAGCCCGCGGCTTCCAGCGAATCCACGAGTTCGGCGGTACGTTCGGGGGTACGGTGGGCGGAAGTTACCGTGAAGCGGAACGGAATGCCGAGCTTTTTCAGGATGTCGGCGCAGGGGGCTACGGTGGCCTCGTCGGACGCGGAGCCGATAAAGACGGCGACCTTGGCTTTTTCCATATTACAGTCTCCTCAAGCCCTTGGCACCGATGTCGGAACGGTGCTGGCTCTTTTCCATGTCGATCTTGGCGACGGCTTCATAAGCGCGCTTCTGGGCTTCGGCAAGCCCCTTCCCAAGCGCGGTCACGCACAGCACGCGTCCGCCGCTGGACAGGGTGCTGGAACCTTCGCGCTTCGTGCCCGCCTGAAACACCTTGGCGTCCGGCAGGGCGTCCACGGCGTCGATCCCCTTGATTTCCATCCCTTTCGGGTAACTGCCGGGATAGCCTTCGGCGGCGATGACCACGCCGAGCGCGGATTCCGGCCGGATGGACAGCTTGGCCTCATCAAGCCGCCCGTCGATGCAGGCATCCATGATCTCCAGCAGATCGCTTTCAAGGCGCATCAGCAGGGGCTCACATTCCGGGTCTCCGAAACGGACGTTGTATTCCAAAACTTTCGGGCCGTCTTTGGTCATCATCAGGCCGGCATAGAGGATGCCGGTGAAGGGATGCCCCTGCCGGGCCATTTCAGCGAGGATCGGGCGGATGGTGATGTCGGCCATCTTTTCCAGATCCGCATCGGGAACGATCGGGGCCGGGCTGTAAGCGCCCATGCCGCCGGTATTGGGGCCGGCGTCGCCGTCGAATACGGCCTTGTGATCCTGCGCGGAAGGCAGCGGGAGGGCCGTTTTCCCATCGCAGAACGCCAACAGCGAAACTTCCTCGCCCACCAGAAATTCTTCGATGACCACACGGCTTCCGGCCGCACCGAACATGCCGCCCATGATCTGGCCGAGCGCTTCGAGCGCCTCTTCCTTGGTCTGGGCCACGACGACGCCCTTGCCCGCCGCGAGGCCGTCCGCCTTGATGACGATGGGCGCGCCCTTTTCTTCCACAAAGGCTTGGGCGGCTTCCAGTTCGGTAAACACGCCGCAGGCGGCGGTGGGGACGCCCGCTTTCTGCATGATGTCCTTGGCGAACGCCTTGCTGCCCTCAAGCTGCGCGCACCACCGGCTCGGGCCGAAGCAGCGGATGCCAGCCTGAGTCATGGCGTCCACGACGCCGAGGGTAAGGGGAAGCTCCGGCCCGGGAATCACGAAATCAACGGCGTTTTCCTTGGCAAAAGACACTAGCCCGGCGATGTCGCTGTCCTTCAGGGGGATGTTTTCACCTTCCTGCGCCGTTCCGCCGTTGCCGGGAGCACAGTAGATTTTCTCGGCTTTTCCGCTTTGGGCGACCTTCCACGACAAGGCGTGTTCGCGTCCGCCGGAGCCGATGATGAGTACGCGCATGTACTTTCCCTCCAAAATATTTTCTGCTAAATAGCAAACTTTCGTTTGTTTGAATCGATCGACACTAGCCGTTTACCGTCGAAAAGACAACCGGCAACCCCGTTGCCGCCGCCCTGCCGGAGAGACGCCATGTCACCTGCCAAGCCCCGCTTCCTTCCCCATCTTCCCGCCGATTTCCTTGCCGAACACCAGCTCGCGGGCATCCGATGGTCGGTGCGGCAGGCCATGAAGAGCCCCCAATACCGAGCCAAGCTCGCCGCCGCGGGCATTTCCTGCGGCGAGGACATCAAGACCCTTGATGATGTCCGCCGCCTGCCCTTTTCGGACGTGACCGACCTGCGCGACGGCTACCCCCTGCCCCTGCTTTGCGTGGAGCCCTCCGAAGTCGTGCGCGTGCACGCCTCGTCCGGTACGACCGGCAAGCGCAAAATCCTCGCCTACACCCAGAAGGACGTGGACACGTTCGCGCTCCAGATGGCCCGCTGCTACGAGCTTGCCGGGCTGACCACGGAAGACCGCATGCAGATTGCCGTGGGGTATGGCCTATGGACAGCCGGGGCGGGCTTCCAGCTCGGCAGCGAGCGTTTCGGCGCGCTCACCATCCCCGTGGGCCCCGGCAACATCGACATGCAGCTCCAGCTTCTTGTGGACATGCAGACCACCTGCATCGGCTGCACCTCCTCAATGGCCCTGCTCCTTGCCGAGGAAGTGGAGCGCCACAATCTGCGCGACAAGATCGCGCTCAGGAAGATTATTTTCGGTTCCGAGCCGCACAGCCTCAAAATGCGCCAGAGCTTCACCGAAAAGCTCGGCCTTGAGGCCAGCTACGACATTGCGGGCATGACCGAGATGTACGGCCCCGGAACGGGCCTGAACTGCGAGGTTGGGGAGGGCATCCACTACTGGGCGGATCTTTTCTATATCGAGATCATCGATCCCTACACGCTCCAGCCCGTTCCCGAAGGCGAAGTCGGCGAAATGGTCGTGACTTCTCTGTCCAAGGAAGCCGTGCCGCTCATCCGTTACCGTACCCATGACCTCAGCCGCCTCATCCCCGAACCCTGCCCCTGCGGGCGCGCCATCCCGCGCCACGGGCACATCAGGGGGCGTTCGGACGACATGATCATTTTCCGTGGGGTGAACATTTATCCCGGCCAGATTGCCGACGTGCTGAACCTCTATCCCGATGTGGGCGGCGAGTATCACATTGAGCTTACCCGTTCGGAAGGGCTCGACTACATGCGCCTGCGCGTGGAGCGTCAGTCCGGCGTCGGTTCCGGCAACGACGCGGGGCTTGCCCGCGCCATCGGCGAAGAGATGCACAAGCGCATCATGGCCCGCATCAACGTCGAGATCGTCGATCCCGGCGCGCTGCCGCGTACCTTCTCCAAGGCCAAGCGCATCACCGATTTGAGGCTGAGTGATTGAGAGTGAGGGGTTGGATTTGAGATTGGGGAAGGGGGAGGGAACTTTCTGGAGAAAGTTCCCTCCCCCTTCCCCAAACCCCATCCCCCTCCTTCAAAGACTTTCGTGTTTATCGAATCCCTGTTCCCCGCTTTCCCTGTGGACAAAAAGAAGAGCCTGAACGCAGACTTCAGGCTCTTCTTTTTGGAAAGGCTCTGTCATAGCATATGGTTGTTTTATTTTGCTGTGTTATAGAAAATGGTTGATGCTTTTTCCTTGAAGTTCCAAAGGGATAACCGGCAAAATGCCTTATCAGTGAATCCAGCCAAGGGGAAAACTGGAGAAAAAGGCTGTATTTTCACCGCACTGTGGAGATAAAACAACCATAAACGATAACAGAGCCTTTCTCTTTATCAACCGTAAACTTGAACAGAGCCTTCTATTTCAACAGGATGCTGAAAATAGAGACTTTTTCTCCAATTTTTCCGCTGACTGACTCCATGATGGGGGGACTTTATTGGTTATTCCCTTGGAATTTCAAGAAATAAAACATCAACCGTTTCCTATGACACAGCCTTTGGAAAAGGCTGGATCGTAGAAAGTGGTTGATGCTTTTTTCTTTGAAGTTTCAAGGGAATAACCAACAGAATGCCTCAGCCATGAAATCCGCCAAGGGGAAAACTGGAGAAAAAGGCTGTATGTTCACCGTGCTGTGGAGATGAAACAACCAGATATTATGACAGCGCCTTGGAAAAAAGGCATTGGCAATTGAGCTAGCAGAAAATGTTTGCCTTCCGCCTCGGAGTGGAACGAACTCCCGCCGCGCAGCCTCCCCACCAGTCGAATCTTTGAAGAGGATGGGGGAGGAGCGAACCGCTCTGGCAGTTTGGAGGGGGAAGGGGAAACGTGGGGATGCTCCCCCCTTCTTCAGAAAGTTTCCCCTTCCCCCTCCAATCTTTCCCGTTCCCTATTGCCCAATCGTCGGCAGCGGGGGGATGGACGCGGCGGCGTCTTCGGGATGGACGCGGACGAGCACCGAGGCAGTCGTGCCCGCGCGGAGCTCGATTCCCTTCGGGAGCGCATCGAAATGAAGCCTGACGGGGATGCGCTGCGCCAGCCGTATCCACTCGAACGTGGGGCTGACCGAAGGCAAAAGCTGCTCGCCTGTACTCCCGTTCTCGCGGGCGATCCCCCAGCCGATGCTCTCCACCGTGGCCTCAAGCGGCGTATCGGAATAAGTCATGAGCGTGATCAGCGCCCGGTCGCCGGGGCGGAAATCCCGGATCTGCGTCTCGCGGAAAAAGGCGTCCACGCGGAAACTGTCCGCATTGATCAGGGCAACCAAAGGGTGATAGGCCGTCGACATGGTCCCCGGCTGTACCGTCAGATTGGTGATGTACCCGTTCACGGGAGCCGTAACGTGCGTGAAGCTCAGGTTCAACCGTGCCTGCTCCAACTGGGCCTGCGCAACCGCCACATCAGCCTCGGCGGACAGAAGCTGATCCTCGGCCTGCTGAAAGGCTTCGGGGGAAATCGCACCCGGCGCGCTCCGCTGAAGCCGTGCATCGCGTTCCGCCCTGTCACGGGCGGCCTTCGCAACGGCCTGCTTCTGGCGCACGTTGGCTTCGGCCTGCGAAAGCGCCACGCGGAATGGCCTGTCGTCCAAATCAAAAAGCGGATCGCCCACTTTCACAAACTGATTGTCGCGGACATGCACGGCCTTGACCTCCCCGGACACGCGGGCGGCGACCTGAACGACTTCCGCCTGCACCATCCCGTCACGCGTCCAAGGATTCCTGAAATAGGCGTTGTAGCGGATGTAGCAGAAAATACAGGCAATCACGATGATCAGCAGCGTCAGGAACCAGCGAAGCAAACTGTTGATGCTCATAGAACCATCCCAAGCGGTAGGAGGAGACATACATAAATGGCGATGAGTGCCATAAACACCCACGGCGGGTTGGCGAACCAGCCGGAAAGCCCGGTGCGGTTCAACACAAACGCCGTTGCCAGCGCGCCCAGAATGCCGAACAGCACTATGGGCAGGAACGGCGAAAAATAAATGCCTATCAAGGCAAGCTCATGCGGCATACCCACCTCCCTTTAAAGACACGGGAAAATTCTAGGCCGCGTCGCCATATTGTATATAACTATTCAAAATTATTAAAAATATTTTTATTGCTCGTAACCAGTTAAATAATTTCAACAAATTATATAATTGACGACACAGCCTAGGGGCTGTCCCTAAATAGTTTACTGGAGCCAAATAAGGCATGATGCCAGCATGACAGATGCTTTAAAAGTTATGGCCAGCTTATCAT
>NZ_DBMAFI010000017.1:0-67683 GCF_057864385.1 Bilophila sp.
GCCCGGCTCAACGGGACGCTTTGTCCCGCAGCGGCGAGAACGGGTTATGCACCTCTGCGCGACTCCTGTCAACGACTTTTTATTTTTTTCCTGATTTTTTTCTCCACCCCCGATAACGCCCCCGTGTCGTCTGGCGTTTAATCTGGGGATATCATATACTTTCTTTAATAACTTGCCGACGGCTCCGGAGCGGCGTATTTACAGTTGTCGCCCTGTGAAAGCGACCACGTCCCCGTCCCGTACGGCAACGGCGTGTCCTGATGCAGGCTTTTCCATCCTTTAGTTTGCCTTCCCGTCACCCGAACCCCACATCGCCTATGCACTCTTTCTTGCCGTTCAAACATTCCCGCCTCCGTGTGTGCATGCCGCTCTTTGCCGCGCTGCTGTTCTTCCTGATCCCCGGTACCGGCGGGGCCGATCCCGCGCCCGCGTCTCCCACCCCGGAAGTTTCCACGGCGACGCCCTCCGTCGTTCAAGAGGCGCTCCAGGCCGTGGCCGAGCAGACGGCACCGGAAACGCCCGCCTCCCCGGTGGTGCAGACGGCTTCGGCCCTCCCAGCGGTTTCCGGCGAAGCCGCCTCCGCCCTGGACAAAGAGGGCGCCTCCGCTCCCCTTCAGGCGGCGTGGCTGCTGGATCCCAAAGGCACCCACACGCTGACCGACGTCCTTTCTCCAGACGCCCAAAAGGAATTCAAGCCCTACGAGCCGGAATCCCTCCCGCATCAGGCGGGAACCATCTGGATACGCCTCGATCTTGAGGGCAAGGCTCCGGCCTTCCCGCTCGTGCTGGATCTGAATACCCGCATTGCCTCGCAGCTTCCCGGCATCCCGCAAGTCTGGCTGGCCCGCCCCGGCGAGAGCAACGGAACGCCGGTGCGCCCCACCAGCGAAGGGCTTTATTCCCTGCCGAACCCGCTGCCGGATCAAACAAGCATCTATATCCGGGTCAACGGCATTCCGGCTCCCGGCTTCGCTCCCACGCTCCGCAATGCGGCGAGCCTGACCCTTGTGGACGAACTGGGGACACAGCCCCAGCTTGTCGCATTGGCCGTGCTGCTGTTCCTGTGTTTGCTGCGCGGGGTCGCAGAACGCCGCGAATGGCGCATGTGGGCCGCGCTCTATATCGCCGCCGTCTGGGTACAGGCCTTCTGGGGCTTGCCCACGACGCCCGCCGGGGAAGTCAGCCGCTGGGACATGCCGGGGCTGCTCGCGCCCGGCGTCGCCCTGCTCATCCTGCCGCATGTCGGCAGGCATATGCTGCGGACGCGCCACCACGCCCCCTTCATTGATATGCAGTTCGTCCTGCTGGCCCTCTTCGGCATCGCCCTTTCCGCCGCGCCGCTGATCCCCGGCTATACGTGGACGCTGCAATTCCTCCCGCTGTGGCCCCTGTTCATGCTCCTGCTCCTGCCCGGCACCCTCGCGGCCTGCATCCGCAAGCTCCCCGGCGCAAAACGCTTCCTGCTGATCTGCATCCTGCCGCCTCTGGGGATGCTGGCGCTGTTCCCGCTCCCCCGCCTGCTCCCCGAACCGATCATCAGCCTGCTGCCACGCGCGCTGGAAAGCTTCATGACGCCGGGCGTGGTCAGCCTCATCCCGCTGACCGGGCTGGCCTTGAGCGCCCTGCTCGCCGCGCTCTGCCCAAGCCCGAAGCCGCTCCCCGCCCCGAACCGCAGCACACGGGACGCCAAAAACGGCAGGGCGGGAACCGCCGCGTTGGAATTGGGCGGGGCCTCCAAGGTTTCCGAAACCTCGTTCGACCGGCTCCCCCCGCTTTCCGCCGAGCCGGAGGGCCTTGAACTCGCAGACTTTCCGAAGAGGAAACCTGCCGCCGCCAACGTGCGGCCTGAGCCCGCGCGGGCCGCCGAAGCCTCCCGGCCCACATCCCGCACCCCGGAAAAAAGCCCGTATCCGCAGGCCCTGCAAGCGCCCCTTTCCGCCGGGATGGTGGAGGAATCGCTCCGCGCCCCGCTGGATGCCCTGCTCCGGGCCATCAGCGCCGTGGATCAATCGCAGCTCTCCGCCGAAGCCCGCCGCCGCACCGACGCCCTCGGCGTGGCCGGGCGCAACCTTGCCACAGCCATCGGCAACATGGGCAGGGGCGTTTCCCACGCTCAGGATTTCGACCGCAAGGAACGGTTCGATTTGAACCAGCTTCTGCTGGAAACCCATGAAGCGGTCTCCAGCCTCGCCGAATCCAAGAACCTCGGCCTGTCGTGGTTCATCGCCCCCTACCTGCCCCGCTGTTATGAAGGGCGGCGCGCCCAGCTCGCCAATGTGCTGGCCCTGCTGGTCGAGAGCGCGGTACTCGCCACCGATCGCGGCATGGTACAGATCCGTGCCCAGCGCCTGCCCGAAAGCACCGATCCCGGACATCTGCTGTTCACCGTTTCGGATACGGGTTCCGGTATGCCGCCCCTTGAACGCAGCACGCTGGCCCTTGTCCGCACATGGGAACTCGTAGGCCCTGACGGGGAACTCGTTTCCCTCGAAAGCGGCCCCAAGGGAACCACCGTTTCGTTCAGCATGAGGCTCGCCGCCCACGTCGAACAACAGCCCGTCCCCGCCGCGCCCGAACCGGACAGGGAAACGCTGTCCCGCCTGCCCGCGAGCTCCCTGCGCATCATCGTGGCGAGCAGCGTCCCGGCGAACCGGCAGATGTTGTCCTACTATCTGGATGAACTGCCCCATGAAATCATCGAAGCCCGGAGCGCCGGGGAAGCGAAAGCCCTTTACCGCCGCACCCCCGGAGCCCTGATCATTTTCGATGACGACATGCCGGAGGAAAGCATCGCCGAAGCCGTGGCCTCCATCCGCATTTTTGAAGGCGAGCACAATTTCCCGCTGGCCTCCATCCTTGCGCTGGCCGGCAGCGACGAACAGATCGACGCCCTGCGCCGGGCCGGGTGTACCCATTTCCTCAAGAAGCCGATCACGCGCAAGGATCTGCGCGTCCTGACCCTGCGCCTCGCGCCTGTTTCGCGCCGCTTCAAGGATACGGGCGGCGCATCCCCAAAACCCGCGCCCAAGCCGCAGGCGGCTGCGCCCAAGAGTCCGCCGCGCGTCTCGCCGGATATTCCCAACCTTCCGGAATTCCCGGAACCGGCAAAGCCGCTCCCGGCCCTTTCCACGGACGGGAACAGCCACGCCGCCGAACCGGCGCCTGCCAAGAAAGGGCTCTTCGCCTCCCTGTTCGCGCCGTTCCGCAAGCAGGCCAAGCCAGCCGCACCCGAAACGCCCGCCGTGGCCGCCCCGGTTGACGAGCCCGTCATGACGCTTACGGAAAAGGCCCCCGAAAAGCCGATCAAGCTGTCCAGCGTGGGCGAACCCATGCCCATCAGCAAAGCGCCCTCCGAGGAAGCCCCCGCCCCCAAGACGCGCCCTGAGCGCCCGAACCCGCTGGAAGAACGCGCCAAGCATATGCCCGCCCAGCCGAGCGCCCCGAAAGATGCCGCGGAATGGGTCGGGGAACCCATGCCCATCATCAAGAAAAAGGACGGCGATCAGAAAACGGCTCTACAGGTTGAAGCTCCGCTCGAAATGCCCACACAGGAAAAAGAAGCGGAAAAGCAGCCCGATTCCGAACCCGATCCCGTGCCGCGGCGTTCCGAAACGCCCGCTCCCCTGAATGCCATGCCTGCGCTCGACCTTGATGAGTGGGTAGGCGAACCCACCCCCATCACCAAGCCGCTGACGTTATCGGATCCGCTGACGGCTTCCGGGGAGGCCTCGTTGACGCTGGAGCCGAAACAAGCCGCTTCCCCCCAAAAGCGGGACAGCGCCCCTTTGACGCTTGATCCTGTCGGCGAAGAACCGCTGACGCTGACGGCCCAAGCCGACAAGGAGGAGCCGCTCATGCTCGGCACGCCGCTGCCGGACGGGAAAACCTCCCTTTCCAACGACGCCCTGATGCTGGCCGAACCGCTGGGCAACCGGCGGGAGCTTCCGTTGACCGGGCTTGAGCTTGAACCGCAGGTCATCAACCTGACCGAGCCCGTCCGTACCCCCACCCCGGCGCAACCTGCGGAGAAGGGCATTCCCGATCTGTTTGGGGCTCCCCGGACAGCCCAGCACTCAGGCCCGCGTTCGCTGCTGGATGAAGCGGCCTGTCTCGCCCCCTGTGAACAAGGCTCCCGCCCGACGGCAAACACGGGCGGGCTGGCCATTGACGATATTGTGGAACTCGGCGCACCGATGGATCAGGCCGCCCAGCCGCTCCCCGAAAAAAACGCCGCCCTCCCCGAACCTCAGGAGGCCCCCCTCCCCCCCGTGCTTCCGGCAGAAGACGGCGAAACGGCTGCGCAGGAGCAGCCCGCAGCCACTCCCGAAACACCGGGACAAGAACCCGCCCTTCCCGCTGCGGACGGACGGAAAGCCACGCCCCAGCACGCGGAACAGGAAAGCGAGGCATCGGACGAAGCCATCCGCACCCTGCTCGCGGAACTTGATGAAGCTTTGGAGCGCGCCATCCAAGGCGAACAATCGGGCAACGCGCAAATGGTCTGTGAAGCCGCCGCCCATATCGGACGCCTTGCCGAAACCTATGATCTGCGCGTGCTGGACGATCCGGCCCGCTGCCTTGAAGAGGTCGCCTGCTCCGGCAATATGGACGAAATCGCGCAGCTCATGCCGGATCTGGTTTCCGCCATCAATCGGAACCGGGCTTCCTTTGAAGAAACGGAGCGGGAAGGATAAGACAGCAACGCATTCCAAAGCAAACATCTTTTAAACGCGCAAGAAACATTGTGAAAGGGGAACTTCTTTATCAGGAAGTTCCCCTTTCATGCTCCCACCGAAGCAAGAGCTATCCAGCCCTTCCCAAGCCGCTCTCCCTTACTGTGGAGCCTGCGGCCTTTTTTGAGCCGCATCATCATGATACACATAACTATTTTAAACTATTAAAAATATTTTTATACCCTGAAAAAATAGTTGAACTATTTGGCCCTGTCATAGTACGTGGCTGTTTCATATCTACAGCCCTTGGATAGGGCTTTACTGCCCCCCACAGCATCAAAAACATCCCACAAGGCTCCCGTCCCGGCGGAAAAACTGCGCCACCCCACAGAGCGCCCGGCGTGCCGCCGCCCTTTTCCTTCCCGCCAGCCATAAAAAAAGCCCCCGCAGGCACGGAGGCTTTCCCTTCCCAAGCTGCCGGGAAAAATTTCCCCCGGCGCACATCTTACCGTCCGTAGTCGGCGGTTCCCTTGAGTTCTTCTTCGATCTCGCGGCGGACATCGTCGAGGTCGATGACGATGGGGTCCATCAGGGTGAAGCCGCTCGGATTCAGCCATTCCTCATCGTCGGCGTGCTTGTCGTCATAGAACACGTTGTCGAGCACGCGATAGCCCTTGGTGCCGAGGACGTTGTCCCAGTCCGTCACGACAAAGTTGAACTTGGAAGCGTCGAATTCTTCAATATTCTCCCAAATCCAGCGGAACGTGCACGTTTCGTTGTCATAGCCCAGAACCGCCAGGAACTGGGCCTTGCTGGAAAGGTACATACGCTGGCGCAACGTGTACACGTTGCGGTACAGGAGGTTGGCGTTAAACGAAACGTCCTTCCCATCCACCTGCAAACGGATCTCGGAAGACTCGTTGAGGCGCATGCCGAACGTGCGCGTATTGCCCCTGCGCCACCAGTTCATGTACTTCTGGCTGTAGATGTCGCGCCCGCCCTCACGCATGCTCTCCGCCGTCTGGGGCGAGATGGGATGAAGCGCAAGGTCACAACTCAACCCGGTGATCTCGAAAACAACTTTCATGTCTCCTCCAGGGCCTGATGTCCGAAGCAAAAGGCGACCCGCTCAGTCGTTCCCTCTGCCCTTTCTCTGTGAAAAACGCCTTCAGAAAAAAGCTCCGATTCAGAATAACCGAATCGGAGCTTATGCGCAAAGCCTATTTGACGTCGATAACTTCAATGTCAAAGGTCAGGTCTTCCCCGGCCAACGGATGGTTGGCGTCAAGCACCACGGCCTTATCGTTCACTTCGACGATCTGCACTTCCATATCGCCTTCATCGGTGGCGATCTGCAACATCATGCCCACTTCGGGCTTGATGTCTTCCGGAACTTCGCTCACAGGCACTTCCATGAGGAGTTCTTCCAGATGCTCCCCATAGGCTTCATCAGCGGGGATGGTGACTGTAAAACGGTCGCCCGCATTGTGCCCGAGCAATGCATCCTCAAAGCCGGGGATCAGGCTTCCGTCGCCAATGGTAAATTCCAGCGGCTCACGCTCTCTGGAAGAGTCGAATACCTCCCCGTCGGAAAAGGTTCCCGTATAGTGCACGCGAACGGTGTTGCCGTCTTTGACTGCCATGAAAGGCTCCTTAATGTAGTTTTGATATTCCACCATGTCCCCAGAAAGGCGGAAAGTCAAATACCCTTTCAAGGGATTCCCGCCGTCCCTGCGGGCATGACAATCTTGTATATCCTTAACATACGAAAATACATTGTATTTTATCCCATCCCCCTTTTCTATTGACAGCACCGTACAGCCTGTTACTTTTACCCCGTAATCTTTTGCCATTCAGAGGACAATCCATGCCAAACGTTCGCTCCGTCCAGACCGACAAGGCCCGCTTTTTTGGAAACACGACGCCGCAGGAACTTGCCGCCCAGTACGGCACCCCGCTCTACGTCTATAATGAAGACGTGCTGCGCCAGCGCTGCCGGGATCTGCTCGGCCTTTCCAGCCTTCCGGGGTTCCATGTAAACTATTCCGCCAAAGCCAACACGAACCCCGCCCTCCTGCGCATCATCCGTGAAGAAGGCTGCCACGCCGACGCCATGTCGCCCGGCGAACTGCATATCAACAAGCTGGCCGGGTTCACGCCCGACCGCCTCCTGTACGTCTGTAACAATGTTTCCGCCGAAGAAATGAAAAACGCCGTGGACAACGGCCTCATCGTCAGCGTGGATTCCCTGTCGCAGCTCGACCAGTATGGCAAGGTCAACCCCGGCGGCAAGGTGATGATCCGCATCAACCCCGGCATCGGGGCCGGGCATCACAAAAAGGTCATCACCGCCGGAAAGGAAACCAAATTCGGCATCGATCCCACCTCGCTGGATGAAGTCCGCGCCCTGCTCAAAAAACACGGGCTGACGCTCGCCGGGGTGAACCAGCACATCGGCTCGCTGTTCATGGAGCCGGACAATTATCTCAACGCCATCGAATTCCTGCTGCACTTCATCCAGTCGGATCTCGCCGATCTGTTCCCCGGCATTGAGATCATCGACTTCGGGGGCGGCCTCGGCATCCCCTACCGCAAGTATGAAGAAGAGCCCCGCCTCGACATGCAGGAACTGGGCCGCCGGCTTCACGCCCTGCTGTCCGCATGGGTCGGGGAAACCGGCTACAAAGGGAAGTTCTTCATCGAGCCCGGCCGTTATGTCGTCGCGGAATGCGGCGTGCTGCTCGGCACCGTACACGCGACCAAGTTCAACGGCGAGAACCGTTATGTGGGCACCGACCTCGGTTTCAACGTGCTTGTGCGCCCCGCCATGTACGACTCGTTCCACGACATCGAAATTTTCCGCGACGGCGGCGAACCCGATGCCGAACTTGTCGAACAGAGCATCGTCGGCAACATCTGCGAAAGCGGCGACATCCTCGCCAAGAAGCGTATACTGCCGCTCATCAAGGAAGGCGACATCGTCGCCGCGCTCGACGCCGGGGCCTACGGCTTCGTGATGTCTTCCAGCTACAACCAGCGCCCCCGCGCCGCCGAAGTGCTCATCACCAGCGACGGCACGCCCAAGCTCATCCGCCGCCGCGAGACGCTGGACGATCTGACGCGGTGTTTTGTCGAAGAGTAAGATTGGAGGGGGGAGGGAACCTTTCTAAAGAAAGGTTCCCTCCCCCCTCCAAACCTCCCCTCTCCCTCCCAAGACTTTTGTAAAGGTCGATGCCGAGACGGGAGGCAAGGCGGCTGAACCTCCACCGCACGTCTCCCGGCAAGGCATCAAAAGGAAATGGCTGTGCCATAGGAAATGGTTAAGGCTTCATTTCTTGAGCCTCCCAAAAAGTAACCAATAAATGCCCTAACCGTGGAGCCCATCGACGGAAAAAATTGGAGAAAAAGTCCGTATTTTCACCATACTGTGGAGATAAAAACACATATTTATGACAGAGCCAAAAAAATAAAATGCGGGCAAGCCCGGAAACGTCGGTTTCCGGGCTTGCCTACATTTTTATAGCCCATCATACAGCGGGACTCCCACCATGCCGCCTCCCCACCAATCAAAAGTCTTTGGAGATGGAGTTTTTTCGTAAAGGCTGATGCCGAGACGGGCGGCAAGGCGGCTGAACCTCCACCACGCGTCTCCCGGCAAGGCATCAAAAGGAAATGGCTGTGCCATAGGAAATGGTTAAGGCTTCATTTCTTGAGCCCCCAAAAAGTAACCAATAAGTGCCCCAACCGTGGAGTCCTTCGACGGTAAAAACTGGAGAAAAAGTCCGTATTTTCACCATACTGTGGAGATAAAAACACATAGTTATGACAGAGCCCCAAAAATAAAATGCGGGCAAGCCCGGAAACTGATATTTCCGGGCTTGCCTACATTTTTATAGCCCATCATACAGCGGGACTCCCGCCGTGCCACCTCCCCACCAATCGAAAGTCTTTGGAGATGGAGGGGAGGGGTTCGGGGAGGGGAGGAAGAAGCCTTTCTTCAGAAAGGTTCTTCCTCCCCTCCCCGATTCATCCCCCCTACTTTCCAAACCGCCGCAAGCGCAGCGCGTTGAGCACAACGGAGACGGACGAGAAGGCCATCGCCGTACCCGCGATCATGGGTGAAAGCGAGGGGCCGCCGAAAATCTTGAGCACCCCGGCGGCAATGGGCAGGCAAAGGATGTTGTAGCCGAAGGCCCAGCCGAGATTCTCCCGGATGTTCCGCAAGGCTGCCCGGCTCAGCTCCAGCGCCGTCACCACGCCGCGCAGCCCCTTGCCAGAACGGGTGTCGCTGCCGAGAAGGACGATGTCCCCGGCTTCCACGGCAACGTCGATGCCGTTGCCCATCGCCATGCCGACATCGGCACGGGCCAGCGCGGGGGCATCGTTGATGCCGTCGCCGATCATCCCCACCCGCAGCCCAGAGGCCTGCAGTTCGCTGATCACCTTCTCCTTACCATCCGGCAACACATCGGCAATCACCTCATCTATGCCCGCAGCCTTCGCGATGGCTTCAGCCGTGCGGCGGTTGTCGCCGCTGAGCATGATCACCCGCAAACCAAGCTGGCGGAGCTCCTTCACCACGCCCGCCGTTTCCGGGCGGATAGCGTCAGCTACGGCAAGCATCCCCACAAGGCGGCCACTCACGGCAAGCAAGAGGGGCGTCGCGCCGGAATCCGACAGCCCAGCCAAACGGGCATCCAGATCCTTTACCGCATCAAAAGCAACCTGCCGCTCTTCCATCAACCGCTTGTTACCGAGCAACAACGGTATGGACTCGTTTTCCAGATCCACATTACCGGATACGCCGAGGCCGGAAACGCTGGCAAAGCCGCTGACGGGATACAGGCGGAGGTTCCGCTCCTCGGCGGCGGACGTCACGGCCAGCGCAAGCGGATGTTCGGACACGCCCTCAAGCGAGGCGGCGTATCCCAAGATGCGCTCCTCGTCGAACAGCGGATCAAAGGACTCGGCGGCAAGCAGGCGGGGCTTGCCTTCGGTCAGCGTCCCGGTCTTGTCGAAGACGAGCACATCCAGACGGCCCGCGAGTTCAAGGGCCGTACCGTTCTTGACGAGCACGCCCATCTGCGCGCCCCGGCCCGTAGCCACCATGATGGAAATGGGCGTAGCAAGGCCGAGCGCACACGGGCAAGCCACCACCAGCACGGCTACAAAAATACGGAAGGCTTCCGAAACCGGCACATGCCCCAAGAACAGCCACCCGGCACCGGCGATGACCGCCAGCGCCATGACCGTGGGCACGAAAACAAGGCTCACGTCGTCGGCCAGCCGGGCGATGGGCGCCTTGGAGCTCTGCGCCTCGCGCACCAGCTTGATGATCCGCGACAAGGCCGTATCCGCACCAACGCGCTCGGCCCGCATGATGAAAGAACCGGTCGTGTTCATCGTGCCGCCCGCCACCGAACTGCCCACGCCCACAGGGACGGGCATGGACTCGCCGGTCAGCATGGAGGCGTCCACGCTGGACGTGCCGATTGTTACTACCCCGTCAACAGGAATCCTCCCACCGGGCTTCACCTGCAAATAGTCCCCCACGCGCACGGCCTTGACCGGAACCTCTTCGGCCTGATCCGCCTTGTCGGGGGCGGGCAGGCGCAGGGCCGTTTCCGGGGTCAGGTTCATGAGGGCACCGATGGCGTCGGACATGCGGAACCGCGAAACGGCCTCAAGGTACTTGCCGAACGAAATGAGCGAAATCAGCACGGCGGAGGACTCATAATACAGATCCATCACCTTGCCCGTATGCCCAAGCGCAACCTCGGCCGTATTCCACAGGCTGTACAGGAACGCCGCGCCCGTGCCCACCGCCACGAGGCTGTCCATGTTCGGGGTGAGCCGCCACAGGTTCGGCAGGCCGGTCAGGTAAAAATGGCGTCCCGACCAGATGACCGGCAAGGTCAGCACAAGCTGCAACAGCGCGTGGTTGAGGGCGGACTCCGGCGAATGCATGGGATCGATGATTGCGGGCAGCGGAAGCCCCCACATATGCCCCATCGACACCAGAAGCAGCAGGATGGTGAATCCGAATTCGGGCCACAGCCGGGCCTTCAGCATCGCGAGCCGCCCAATGGTTTCCTGCTGCTGCGCTTCCCATGTGTCCACCATATCGGCTTCCGGGGCCACGGGCGTTGCGGTGAACCCCATATCCACGGCCCGCTCCCCAATCTGTTGGATAAGGGCTTCGGTGTCTGATTCGGAAAGCGCAGGATCAGGCACGACGGTGGCGCTGTTGGCGGCAAGGCTGACGGTGGCGGACTGTACGCCGTCCATGCCGTTCAGGACGCGCTCAAGCCGCGATGAGCAGGCGGCGCAGTGCATGCCGCCCACGGTGAAAAGAACTTCTTTCTGCTGATCCATGTGCCTCTCCTCTGCTTGCCAATATCGGCTAAGCTCTTATGATATGAAGGGCGGGCAGCACGGCTGCCCCTTCATCATCCACCTTCTTACCCAGAAAGGATACGATTATGCCCACTCTCACCGTGAAAGGCATGTCCTGCAACCATTGCAAGCAGGCCGTAACCCAGGCTCTGGAAGCGCTTCCCGGCGTGACCGACGTAAACGTCGACCTCCAAAAGGGCGAAGCCACCTGGAAGGAATCCCAGCCCCTCGACATCGCGGAAGTGAAGAAGGCCATCAACAAACTGGGCTTTGAAGCCTAATAAGCATCCCGCGTTCTTCTGTCCACCTTTATTGAAAACCCATTTCACCTATTACACGGATGCCGACCTGTATGCATGTCGTTCTCTTTCAGCCGGAAATACCTCCGAATACGGGCAATGTGGCCCGACTGTGCGCCGCCATGCAGGTTTCGCTGCATCTCATCGAGCCTTTGGGCTTCAAACTTGAGGATCGCTACCTCAAACGGGCGGGCCTTGACTATTGGCCCCATGTGGACATGACGGTATGGCCCGGCCTCGACGCCTACCTCCGAAACGCCGGGGCGGGCAGGCGGCTCGTCCTCACCAGCGCCCGGCGGGGTGTCGCCCTGCACCGTTTCGCGTTCACGGAAAACGATTCCCTCGTTTTCGGGCGCGAAACCTCAGGGCTGCCGCCGGAAGTGATTGCGCTCTCGCCGCATCACGTCCGCATCCCCATCAAGGGCGAAGTCCGCAGCATCAACCTTTCCACCGCCGTGGGCATCGTCCTGTTTCAGGCGCTCGCCTCCGCCGGGATGGTTGGGGAGTAAGCGCAAAGGCCATCGAAGGACATCTGTGGAGGGAGGGGAACCGCCCTGAAAAGGGCCCCCTCCCTCCACAACGTCCGCACGGCCTAGCCGCCCCCTGACAAGAGGTTCGGGGAGGGGGGAAGGAACAGGAAGGGCCCTGCCGGAGGATGTGGCCGTTTTATCTCCACAGTATGGCGAAACCACAGGCGTTTTCTCCAGTTTTTCCGTCGATGGGCTCCATGCCTGGGATATTTTATTGGTTATCCGTTTGGCATTTCAAAGAATAAAGCACCAACCACTTTCTATGGCACAGCCACAGGAAGAAGATGGGGGCATTGCCTCATCCCCCGCAAACCGTATTACTGAAGCACTGCCAGCATTTTGGAGGGAGCGCCCTGTGTCCCCCTGAAAAAACGCGGCGGCCCCCCAATTCAACCCTTTTTTGACACCCCAGCCCAGACCGCCGCGAACAGGACGGCAGATCCGGCATCAGGGATCCCCCGCTGCGGAAAAATCAGCCGGTACGGGCTCACCGCCGCACCGCCCCATTCTTTGAAAGCAGCGGAACGGATGAGGACATTTTGCAAAAGGGAGGAGCTTAACGGTTCCCCCTTTCCATAGGAAAGAGTTCCCCTGCCGCGGGCCTTCCTTCTCTCATCGCCTTGTGCCGGACGGCATGGGGCGTATGCTTCCATCGGACCCCCAACCCCCATGCCATATGAAACTGAACACCGAACGCATCCACACCATCTGGCACCTGACCTGGCCGCAATGCATCATGCTGCTCTGTCAATTCGTCATCGGCATCACCGACGTGTGGGCGGGCGGGCGCATCGGCTCGGAGGTGCAGGCCTCCATCGGCCTGATCACCCAGTGCCATATGATGTTCATGGCGCTGGCGATGGCCGCCGTGAACGGCGCGGTGGCCTCCATCAGCCAGTCGCTCGGCGCGTGCAAATTCGTCCGGGCGAGGAGGTATGTGGGGCTCGTGACCATCGGCTGCATCGCCGTCGGCTCAGCCATTGCGGTGGCGGCCTCGGTGTGGCGGGAACCGCTCCTGCGCCTCATCCAGACGCCTGAGAGCATCATGCCCGTGGCGATCATGTTCCTGACGGCGACGATTTGGGGCATCCCCGGACAATACACCCTCACCATCGGCGCGGCCGTGTTCCGTTCCGCCAAGATGGTGCTCATCCCGCTGTACGTGACCGGCACGGCCTGCCTGCTCAACGTCTTCGGCGATCTGGCCTTCGGGCTCGGCTGGTGGGGGTTCCCGGCCTACGGAGCAGCGGGGCTCGCCTACTCCACGCTCATCTCGGTCACCGTCGGGGCCGCGCTCATGCTGTTCCTGCTCATGCGCCACGGGCTGTTCACACGCGACAGCTTCCCCGGCTGGCGCTGGATCAAGGCGGGGGCCCCGTACCTGCTCAAGGTCGCCGGGCCCGCGTTCGGCACGTCCTTCCTGTGGCAGACCGGCTATATGGTCCTGTACGTCATCACGGCCTCCCTGCCCTTCGGCAGGGTCAACGCCCTTGCGGGGCTGACCACGGGGCTGCGGGTGGAATCCATTTTGTTTTTGCCCGCCGTGGCGTTCAGCATGACCGCCTCGGTGCTCGTGGGGCACGCGCTCGGCGAGGGCAACCGCCGCGAGGCCAAACGCACCCTGCTCGCCACGCTCGGCATCGCCTGCGCGGGGATGTGCTGCGTGGGGGCCGCCATATGGCCCTGGCGCATGGAACTCGCGGGCCTGATCGCCCCTGATCCCGCCGTGCAGACCGAAACCGTCAAATACCTTTCCTTCAACATCATGGCCGTGCCGTTCACCGTCGCCAGCGTCGTGCTGGCTGGCGGGCTCAACGGCGCCGGAGCCACGGTCTACCCGATGGTCTCGTTCAGCTTCGCGGTCTGGGCGGTACGCCTGCCCATCGCATGGCTGTTCGGCCACATCATCTGGCAGGACGCCTCAGGGGTCTTCCTCTCCACCTTCGTTTCGCAGGTGGTCATGTCGCTTTCGCTCTTATGGGTCACGCTGCGCTGCAACTGGACCCGTTTCGCCCTGACCGTGCGCCCCCATACCTGCGCATCCCGTTAACCAGAGGTTCACATGCTTACGGAAAACTTCTCTTCCATCGAACTCGGCGACGCCGCCGCGTATGCCCCCTACTTCCGCGCGCTGCCCCTGCACGCCGCCGACTATACCTTCACCAACCTTTGGGGCTGGGGAACCCATTACAACCTTGAGTGGCGCACGGCGCACGGGCTTTGCTGGATCCGCCAGAAGCGCAACGACCTGCCCGTCGAACGCCTGTGGGCTCCGGTGGGCGACTGGCACGCCGCCGACTGGGCCGCCATGCCCGAACTCGTGCCGGGCACGACCATCCTCCGCGCCCCTGAGCCGCTGTGCGAACTGTTGCTCGAACGTCTGCCGGGCCGCGTGCAAATCGAAGAAACGCCGGGCCAGTGGGAATACCTGTACACGCAGCAAGCGCTCTCGACCCTCGCGGGCAGCAAGCTCCACAAGAAGAAGAACCACGTCAACGGGTACATGAAGGCCTATGGGGAGGACTACCGCACCCTGAACGGCGAAATCATGCCGCAGGTGCTGGCGCTCCAAAACGACTGGTGCAAATGGCGGGAATGCGAGAAGTCCGCTTCGCTGCTGGCCGAAAGCGACGTGGTCTGTTCCGTGCTCCGCAACTGGGACGCCCTGCCCGGGCTTATCGGCGGCGCGCTCTACGTGGGCGGGGAAATGGCCGCCTTCGCCGTGGGCGAACCGCTCGACGATCAGACCATCGTCGTCCACTTTGAAAAGGGCCGCCCTGAATACCGCGGCGTCTATCAGGCCATCAATTTCTGTTTCGCCAAGCATTCAGCCAAGGACTTCCTGTTCATCAACCGCGAACAGGACGCCGATGAGGAAGGGCTCCGCCAGGCCAAGGAAAGCTATATGCCGTCCGGGTATCTGAAAAAGAACACCGTCAGGATTATTGCCTAGGCCGTGCCGTCAATTAGATATAATTTATTGAAATTACATAATTACTTTTAGGCTACAAAAAGATTGTTTTCAATAACTTCAAATAGTTCCATGTCAAACGACGACACGACCTAAGGCTTCTTGGCATCCTCTTCGCCGTACCGGCCGGGCCGGGCACCACGAAAGAGGGAACCAAAGGCAAACGGGCCGTCGGCACATATGCCGACGGCCCGTTTGCCTTCCTTCAAGCAAGCCTGCCCATGAACGCTTTTCCAGAACGCATCGTTAAGAAAAGCGTACCGACAAAAAACATCCCTTAGGCGGCATCCTTGAAACGGGTTTCACTTCCGCAAAACGTATTTCGCGAAATCCTCAAAGGAATCGCCGGCCCTGTTTTCCGTCCCTTCCACAAGGTTGAAGAAACAGTTGGGCATTTCTTTGAGCCTCAAGTTCTTTTGGATGCAGGGGGCACAGCCTTTATCGTGCTTTGTGGGGTGAAGGGGACAGGCGAGGTTCGTACACGAACAGAACGTGCTCAGGTTTTCCATAACAGCCTCCTCAATAAAGGGTATCGTTGTTTCGGACGATACCTGATCGGGGGAGGATTTCTAGAACGGATGTGACTTTCCCGATCCGATACCGGCCGGGGGTGACTCCAAAAAAACGGCGGAAATGGCGGCCCATATGGCTTTGATCCGCAAACCCCGCCTCCGATGCGGCGATGATTGGGGATTTCCCTTCCCGCAGCAATTCCCTTGCCGAATTCAGCCTTGCCATGATCTGAAAAGCCTGAGGGGGAAGCCCGTACGCCCTTTTAAAATGCCGCGAAAACCCTTCCCGGCTCATGCCCGACAGTTGGGCCAGCCGGGCAACGGTTTCGTCAAGATCGGGCGGGCGCCTTGGCAGGGGCGGCCTTGGCGCATTGCCGCAATACCGGGCAATGGCGGCTTCGATGTCGGGCCAGCAAACCGCATACCCCCTCCGGCGGCAGAGGCCCCTCAAGGCCGACAAAACCCCGTCCACATCGTATCTGCCGGGGTTCAGATAGACATTGAAGCATGAAAGCTCATGGATGTCGGGCAATGAGCGGTGCGGCGTCCAGGAAGGTATCCGCATGGCCTCTCCGGGGCCGATTTCCATCGGCGCATTGCCGACTATGAACCGCCGCCTTCCCGAAAAGACAAACGTGATCTGATCCTCTTCATGGAAATGCGGCGGCAAGCCCACGTCCAGCCCGTGGACAGTCCCCATTTCCACAATGGCGCTTTCTCCCGGACGCCAATAATGCCAGTTGTCAACGTCGTTCCGCATAGCGTCATCCGCAGCGGCAGCGGGCGACATATTCCGCAGGCCGCCGATTTTGCCACAGGTTCCGCCGAGGCAAGAAAAAGGGCGGGACCCCCCGCCCTACCGCCTTCAGAAGCTATTCGCCCCAGACCAGCGCCACCCAGTCCCCGGACTGCACGCGCCGCGCCTTGCCGAGTTCGGCATACGCCGCCTCGACCGCGTCGGCCTGCACGTCCAGCAGGCCGGAAAGCACAAGGCACGCGCCCGGCTTCATCCGGGCCATGAGCGCCGGGGCCAGTTCGCGGAGCGGGCCCGCGAGGATGTTGGCGACCACCAGATCGAACCGCTCGCCTTCGCCCGCCTCGGCACTGCCGGGGACAATGCGGAAACCGTCGGCCACCTTGTTGATGGCCACGTTCTCAAGGGCGTTGTCCACGGCGACCGGATCGATGTCCGAGCCGAGCCCGGTAAGCCCGTTCAGGCAACAGGCGATGCCGAGGATGCCCGATCCGGTGCCCACGTCGAAGAAACGCTGTCCGGCCTTGAGGCGGCCCGATGCCAAGAGTTCGGTAATCGCTTCGAGGCACAGCACCGTCGTGTTGTGGTGCCCGGTCCCGAACGCGGATTTCGGCTCGATGACGATGGGCTTGCGGCCTTCCGGCGGCGTTGATTCAAGCAGCCACGGCGGGAGCACAATGAATTGCCCGGCGCGGACGGGCGTGAAGAACTCGCGCCACGCCACAGTCCAGTCCTGGCGCGGGACGCTGGACTGCTCGACGTCGAGGCCCGGCAGCCATGCCCGCAGCGCGCTGAGGAGGTTCTCCTGCACGATGGCGTTGTCGCAGTGCACGCGGAAACGGGTTTCGCCGGTAGGGAGGCTGTCCTCCTCCCAGCCGTAGGAAATGTTCCGAACCAGAAGCCCGGCGACGGTATCGTACTGCTCCTCGTCGACCACGATGTCGAGGCGGATAAGATCGGGTGTGGACATGCCGTATCCTTAGAGAATTTCGCGGAGGAACGCCTTGGTGCGCTCATGCTGCGGGTTGGTGAAGAACTGTTCCGGGGTGCCCTCTTCGAGGATCACTCCATGATCCATGAAGATGACGCGGTCGGAGACTTCGCGGGCAAAGCCCATTTCATGCGTGACGCACAGCATGGTCATGCCGTCCTTTGCCAGATCCTTCATACAGCTCAACACTTCGTTGATCATTTCCGGGTCGAGGGCGGAGGTGGGTTCGTCAAACAGCATGGCGCGGGGCTGCATGGCGAGCGAACGGGCGATGGCGACGCGCTGCTGCTGCCCGCCGGAAATCTCGCTCGGACGCTTGGCGGCCTGACGCGCGATCCCCACGCGGCCAAGCAGTTCCATCGCCAGATCCGTGGCTTCCTTCTTGCCCATGCCCCGAACCTTGATCGGCGCAAGGGTCACGTTCTCAAGCACGGTCAGGTGCGGGTAGAGGTTGAACTGCTGGAAGACCATGCCCACCTCGGCGCGCAGGGCGTTCACGTCCACTTCCGGGGCGTAGATGCTCGTCCCTTCAAAGAGGATGTCCCCTTTCTGGATCGGCTCCAGACGGTTCAGGCAGCGGATGAGCGAGCTCTTGCCGGAGCCGGAGGGCCCGCAGATGACCAGCACCTCGCCCTTCTCGACCTGCTCCGAAATACCTTTGAGCACATGGAACTCGCCATACCATTTATGGACATCCCTGATTTCGATCAGCGACATAATTTCATCCTTTCTCGTTGACTTCCATCCGGGGCGCGGGGCTGCACTGCTGGCCGCCGACAGCTCTCTTCCCGGCATACCGTTTCAGCATAACAGGAATTCCATGAACAGGGAAGCCGCCATTGCCCCCCATTCCTCCTTATGCTATCGCTTTTGCACCTCATTTGAACCCAAACCACAGGAGATCGTCATGGCGTTGTTCACCAAGGAAGAGTCCCTCGCCTACCATGAGGAACCCCGCCCGGGAAAGCTTGAAGTCCTTCCCGTCAAACCCTGCTTTACCCAGAAAGACCTGTCGATGGCCTATTCCCCCGGCGTCGCCAACGCCTGCCTCGCCATCGCCGACGATCCTTCCCTCGCCAACGCCTACACCGGGCGCGGCAACCTCGTGGCCGTCGTTTCCAACGGCACCGCCGTCCTCGGGCTCGGCAACATCGGCCCCCTCGCGGGCAAGCCGGTCATGGAAGGCAAGAGCGTGCTCTTCAAGGCGTTTGCGGACGTGAACGCCTATGACATCAACCTTGCCCTCACCGATCCCGACAAGATCATCGAAGTGGTGAAGGCCCTTGAGCCCACCTTCGGCGGCATCAACCTTGAGGACATCAAGGCCCCTGAATGCTTCTACATCGAAGAGGTGCTCAAGAAGGAAATGAACATCCCGGTGTTCCATGACGACCAGCACGGCACGGCCATCATTTCCGGAGCGGGCCTCATCAACGCGCTGGAAATCACCGGCAAGAAGGCCGAAGACTTCATCGTGGTCGTGTCCGGGGCGGGAGCGGCGGCCATCGCCTGCGCCAAGTTCTACACCGAGCTCGGCATCGATCCCGCGAACATCCGCATGTTCGACTCCAAGGGCATTCTGCACAAGGGGCGCACGGATCTGAACAAATATAAGGCGCAGTTCGCCCTGTCCGAAGACATGACCATGGCCGAAGCCCTCAAGGGCGCGGATCTCTTCCTCGGCCTGTCCAAAAAGGATCTCCTCACGCCCGACATGATCAAGGGCATGGCCGAGCATCCGGTCATTTTCGCCTGCGCGAACCCCGATCCCGAAATCGCCTATCCGCTGGCGATGGAAACCCGCCCCGACTGCATCATGGGCACGGGCCGCACCGACTTCCCGAACCAGATCAACAACCTCTCCGGCTTCCCCTATATTTTCCGCGGGGCGCTGGACGTACACGCCACGGAAATCAACGAGGCCATGAAGCTCGCCGCCGCCCGCGCCCTCGCCGCGCTCGCCAAGGAGCCGGTGCCCGCCGAAGTTTCCGCCGCCTATCAGGGCCAGACCTTCAGCTTCGGGCAGGGCTACGTCATCCCGAAGCCCTTCGATCCCCGCCTCATCGAATGGCTGCCCCCGGCCGTCGCGCAGGCCGCGATGGACACCGGCGTCGCCCGCAAGCCCATTGAGGACATGGCTGCCTACAAAGCCAGCCTCCGCGTCCGCATCCAGAAGGCGCAGGGCCGCGCCAACGCGCTGATCGAAAGCTACAAGTAAGGGTTGCTGAAAAAGAGAACGGGGGAAGGAAGCCTTTCTGGAGAGGGGATTCCTTCCCCTTCTCTGTTGCCGGAACGCCCTTCCTTTTTCTTCCAAGACGTCCGGCGCCGTCAGGCCCCGTGCCAGCTTTCGCCAGCCCCGGAGAGATCCGGCGCGCCTCGAGAAGACGCCCTTCCTACGGATGCGGCGATTGCGCAGGCGGCTTCATAGGGCGTCAGGGACGTCACATCCAGTTTGCATGTCGGCAGTGCGGCGTAGGCAGGCAGCCGCCGGAGGCTTCGCGGGATGACGTCAGCCTCCCGGATGCCGTCCCGTACATCGCGTTCCAGCCGTTCCCGCAAAGCCTGCTCCGTGCAGACGAGTGAAAAGCTGTGCGACGTAAAGGGAATATCCCGAAGCGGGCCGAGCACGGCCTCGAAAAGGAGGGGCTGATCCATGACCCAGCAGAACAGCACGTAGCGGTAACTCGAATTGTTTAAATAGGCTCGGAGCAGATGCGTGATGTTGGACAGCACCATCCGTTTGTTTTCTTCCGAAACGACAAAAGGATTCATGTTCCAGCACCAGTCGCCGTCCAGCCAGACGCCCGGCGTGAGCTGCCGCAACAGCTCCCGGCAGACGGCGCTTTTCCCCACGCCCATTGCCCCGCCTACGAGGATGAGCTGTTTCTTCATGTCTCCTCCCTAAAAAAATTATGCTTTTTTTGCATGGAACAGCCCGGATGCCCCGATAAACGGGAAGCAACAGAATCCCAACGGCAGGAAAAGCGGCCATCAGGGAAGGGAAAAGAGCAAGGCGGCATCTCCCGAAGGCGTTCAAGCACGCGGCTCCCTTTCCGGGAAAACCCTATGGAGGGGAAACTGTCTGAAAAGCAAGCTCCATCATGAAAGGAACAGGCCGGAAGGGACGGCACCCCCTGAAAAGGTACCGTGTACAGGGGCACCCGTCTCAACGGCGGCTACGGCACAAAAAAAGGACACCCTCAATAAGGATGTCCTAAAAAATGGCGGAGCGGAAGGGACTTGAACCCTCGGCCTCCGGCGTGACAGGCCGGCGTTATAACCGACTTAACTACCGCTCCGCAGAGGCGGCTTCCCGAATCGCTTCGGTCGCCTGACAACCCGTGAAGGCTGTCGAATATGGATATCGGAAAAATCCGACATAGGCTGAATGGCGGAGCGGAAGGGACTTGAACCCTCGGCCTCCGGCGTGACAGGCCGGCGTTATAACCGTCTTAACTACCGCTCCGTGCATGGTGGGCAGTACAGGACTTGAACCTGTGACCCCCGCCGTGTGAAGGCGATGCTCTACCAACTGAGCTAACTGCCCATGCAGGAGAGGTATTTACCCGGCCTGCCCTGATCTGTCAACAGAAAAAATGCCCTCCTGAGAAAAAAAGATCCGCGGCCTCATATCCATCATGCCTTTTCCGCCATCCGCCCCCCTTTACATTGCCCCGCCCACTCTTATGGTAAGGGCTGGAAATGAATCTCCAAGTTTTTCCCGGCGGCATGCCCGCGCCCGCCCGCCGCCCCATCCCGGATGAAGGGAAAAACGCAGGAAATGCACCCTTTCGGAACATTTGCGTTTTCAAAGGAACCCCGGTATCTTCACCCCCATTGTTCCAGCTACTGTTTCAGCTTCGGAGGCTGTTGTTATGTATAGGAAGCCACGGGCCGCCGCGCTCTTTTTGTTCTCACTTCTGACCGTCGGTTCGTTGACGTTCGGACAGGCCTTCGCCGCCGGGGAAAACAGCCGCTTCGATGCGCTCAAACGGTTCAGCCAAGTCCTCGACATCGTCGAGCGGTATTATGTGAAGGAGACCCCGCGCCCCGATCTGGTGAACGGCGCGCTCAAGGGGATGCTCGAATCCCTCGATCCCCACTCAACCATGCTCTCGAAGGAAGAGTTCAAGGATATGCAGGAAAGCACGTCCGGCGAATTCTTCGGCATCGGCATCGAAATCACGATGGAGAACAACCAGCTCACCGTCGTGACCCCCATCGAAGACACGCCCGCCGACAAGGGCGGCATGAAGTCCGGCGACATCATCCTTGCCGTGGGCGGCAAGCCCACGCTGGAAATGACGCTCCAGGAAGCCGTCTCGCATATCCGCGGCCCCAAGGGTTCCGAAGTGGTGCTCACCATCCTGCACCGCGACTCCAAGGAGCCCGTGGACCTGCGCATCAAACGCGACGCCATCCCGCTCATCAGCGTGAAGTCCCGCGAGCTTGAGCCCGGCTACTACTGGGTTCGCCTTACCCGCTTCAGCGAACGCACCACGCAGGAGCTGCTCGACGCCCTGTCCGACGCCAAGCGCAAGGGCCCCATCAAGGGCATTGTCCTCGACCTGCGCAACAACCCCGGCGGGCTGCTGGATCAGGCCGTCAGCGTCTCCGACACGTTCCTGAACAAGGGCGTCATCGTCTCCATGCGCGGCCGCCAGGAAGAGACCGCCCGCGAATTCTCCGCCAAGCCGCAGGATACCGACATCATCGACACGCCCCTCGTCGTGCTCGTAAACGGCGGATCGGCCTCGGCCTCCGAAATCGTAGCCGGGGCGCTCGGCGACCAGAAGCGGGCCCTGCTCGTTGGCGAACGCACCTTCGGCAAGGGATCGGTGCAGAACATCATCCCGCTGTCCGACGGTTCGGGCCTCAAGCTGACTGTGGCGCTCTATTACACGCCGTCCGGCCGCTCCATCCAGGCCGAAGGCATCATGCCCGATCTGGAAGTGCCCTTTGAAGCGCCGAAGGAAAAGCCCGCGCCGCTCAGCTCCCTGCGCATGATCCGCGAGAAGGATCTGAACAAGCACCTTGAAAAGACCGACGGCGACAAGGGCAAGGCGTCCGGCAAGAAGGTGGAAACGCCCGCTCCGGCGGCGAACGAGCCGCTGCCCGATGCGAAGGAATTCCTTGAACGTGACAACCAGCTCCGCATGAGCCTCCAGTTCGTGAAGAGCCTTCCCAAGATCCGTACCATCCACTAACAGCAATCCCCGGCAGGAGGGATCGCCGGTTTTCCCGCGATCCCTCCTGTCCGTATGTACAGCGGCAGTCCCCTGCCCGATGCCATTGGAGTTTCATGGAGTGGTTTCCCGCACTGCGGAAACGGCTGGCCGCGCGCGGCGTGCGCCTGCCTGATCCGTATCCATACACGGTCAGGACATTCAAGGGTTCGGTTCTGGCTACCCTGTTGACGGCTCTCCTCTTCCTCATCGCCTACGCGGTATGGGAAGCCGCCAGTTACACGGCGCGCAGCGTACAGCGGACTGCGTTCATGACCATTGAAACGACGGCGGCAACGTCCCGGCTGGTTGCCGAGAAAGCGGAACAGGCCGTAGAGTCCCTGTTCCCCAAACCGGCCCCGCCTGCCGAAGCCTCCCTCGAATCCATCCTCCCGCCCAACAGCCATCTGGGGAACCGGATGAAGGACGCCATCCGGCAGAATACCCTGCCCTATCAGGAGGGTTCGGGAACCCTGACCGACGCGGCCCGGCAGATCGATTTCGCCCTGCTCCAGACCGTATTGCGGCTCAAGCTCGACAAGGGGCGCATCCTCCTCCTGACGTCCGACTACCGCACGCAAGGCAAGGATATCTACCACCTCCAGCGGATGCGCATCTATCTGCCCCCCGTTGCCCCAACCCCGGCCCCGCAAACGGCGAGGGGCGAAAACGGGCATGCGCCGTCCGCCGAAACGGGCGATGTGAAAGGCCCCCCGGAACCGGTGTTCCGCTTCCTCAACGCGCTGGCCGAAAGCCTCGACATATGGGCCGACCGTGCCGTACTCACCGAATCGCCGGGCAAGCTCACCTTGGCGGCCAAGGGCGTACTGACGCACGAAATCTGGTTTGAAGCCACGGACGAGACATTCCCCATCCTGCCGCCCACGGACAAGGCCCCGCGCCTGACCATCGTCATGAACGAACTGGGCGATGATAAGGCCGTTACGGCCTCGCTGCTGGCCCTGAAGCTGCCGATTACGTTTTCCGTGCTGCCCTTTGCCAAGGATGCGGCGGCGACGGCGGCGGCCGCGCACGAGGCCGGGCAGGAAGTCCTTGTGGATATGCCGATGGAGCCGATGCAGTCCCCATTCGTCAAGGCGGGCCCCGGCGAAATCACCACGAAGATGTCCGAGGAAGACATGCGGATCCTGATGGATGACGCCCTCGGCCATGTGCCCTATGCCGCGGGCGCGAGCAGCTTTATGGGCTCCCGGCTGACCACGGATACGGCGGCGACGCGGCGTTTCTGTGAAATTCTGGCACGTTCCGGGCTATATGTGCTTGACGACGTGACCCATCAGGGGTCAATTCTATACGCGGAAGCGCGGAGGCGTGGGCTTCCGGCGTGGCGCAGGACGCTTGCGCTGGACGACGGCCCCAAAACCGAAGGCGCCGTGCTCGCGGGCCTGAAAAAGGCGGAGGAAACGGCGCGGGCCAAAGGGCACGCCGTAGCCATCGCCACCCCCGGCCCGCATGTCCTGGCGGCGCTCAAACAGTGGTCACAGGAACGGGACAAAGGCATCCGTCTGGTTCCCCTACGGCTCCAGCCCGTCGAGGAAGAAACGCTTGCCCCGGACTTCCCCTCCGAACGGCAGGAGGATTCCGCACCGTCTGTCGGATACCAGCCGTAAACGCCTTCCTGAAGCTCACCGGCTTTCCGGGTACGGTTCCGAGGGGCGGCGCTTTCCCGCATGGCGGCAGAGAAAAAAACGCTCTCCTCATCTCCCTGTGCCGGGTATATCCCGCACGCGACTTTTTCAGAAAAGGAAAACCATGAACACACCGGCATCCCTCACCAGCAAGCGTATCGGCTGCATCGGCTGCGGCAACATGGGCGGGGCCATCCTCGGCGGGCTCACCGAAGTTCCCGGCCTGGAACTCTATGGCTACAACCGCACGCCCCAGCGCCTTGAGCCCCTCTGCGCCAAGGGTGTGACCGCCGTACCGGATATCCCCGGCATCGCCGCCCGCTGCGACATCCTCATCATTGGGGTGAAGCCCTACCTCGTCGGCGGCGTGCTCGCCGAAGCCCTGCCCTCCCTGAAACCGGAAACCGTCGTCATTTCCATCGCCGCCGGGGTTACGCTGTACGAGCTGCGCGATGCGGTGCAGGGCCGCTGCCATGTGGCGCGCGTCATGCCGAATACCCCCGCCCTCGTGGGGGCCGGCGTGTTCGGCATTCAGGAAGACCCTGCACTGCCCAAAGACGTGTTCTGCATGATTCTCGATCTGTTCGGGCTGCTGGGCTCCACCATCGTGCTGCCGGAAAAGAAATTCAACGCGTTCATGGCGCTGGTGGGCTGCGGCCCGGCCTATGTCTTCCACTTCATGGACGCACTCGCCGAGGCGGGCGTCACCATGGGCTTTACCCGTCAGGAGGCGCTTGATCTGGTGACGCAGTTGGTTCTCGGTTCCGCCAAGCTGGCGGCGCTGCCGGGGAGCCACCCCGCCATCCTGCGTGAGCAGGTATGCTCTCCGGCGGGCGTGACCATCGCGGCGGTCAACCACCTCGATCGCACCGCCGTGCGCGGCCACCTTATCGACGCGGTTCTCGCCGCCTACGCGAAGGGCTAGCCGGCTCATCCCAAACCTTCTTGCCCCTGCGCCGGCTCTCACCGCCCACGCGAAGAACTGGCCCTGAACGGGAGGGATTTTCCCGGTGAAAGGAAAGCGGATACGGAGGTTTTCATCTGATCTTCGCTCAGTTTTCCGCGTTCACGGTGGAAGGAAAACGGTCCGCTCGAAAAAGTCCAAGAGATTTACACGGCGAAGCGCCGTTCCGCAAACGCTTGCGAAGCGCGTCTCCCCGTAATTCCGTAACGCGCCGCGGCCATGCCCGGCATGGCGGGCGGCGGCAAAGGAGAAACACAATGACAGGTCATGATTATTTTCGTGCTCTGCTGGAAGTGGCGACGGTGATCAATTCCAGTCTGGAGCCCACCGTGGTGCTGCACAAGATCACGGAACAGACCGCCAAAGCCATGAACTGCAAGGCGAGCACGCTTCGCCTGCTTGACCGCACGGGCAAGGTTCTGCTCGCCAGCGCGGCGTGGGGCCTCTCCTCCGGCTACATGCGCAAAGGCCCCGTTGAAGTGTCCAAGAGCGGGCTGGACGGCGAAGTCCTCAAGGGCAAGCTCATCCACCTGCGCGATGCATGCAGCGACGGACGGTTCCAGTACCCCGACAGCGCCAAGGCCGAAGGGCTTGTTTCCGTCCTGTCCGCCCCGCTGATGGTGAACGGCAAGGCCATCGGCATCCTGCGCGTCTATTCCAGCGAAGAGCGCGATTTCACCCCGGACGAATGCGATTTCATGCTCGGCGTGGCGAACATTTCCGCCATCGCCATCGAAAACGCCCGCATGCACGAAGCGACCCGCCTCAACTACGAGTTGCTGACGTCCTACAACTATCAGGTCTTTGAAGACTAAAGGATTCCACATGCAAAAAGTACGAGTCGGCATCAACGGTTTCGGCCGCATCGGCAGACAGGTCTTCCGCGCCCTGCACGCCAAATATCAGGATACAGTGGAAGTCGTCGCCATCAACGACCTCTTCGATGCGGAAACCAACTTCCATCTGCTCGAATACGATACGAACTACGGCCGTGCCCATCTTGACGCCGTGGTGGAAGGCGACAACGCCACCGTGGGCGACTGGAAGATCCATTGCTTCGCGGAGCGCGATCCCAAGCTCCTCACCTGGGGGGCCTACGGCGTCGATGTGGTGGTCGAATCCACGGGTATTTTCCGTTCCGCCAAACAAGCCCATGTGCACATTGAAAACGGCGCCAAGAAGGTCATCATCACCGCCCCGGCGAAGGAAGAAGATCTTACCATCGTCATGGGCGTAAACCACAACGACTACGATCCTGCCAAGCACCATGTCGTTTCCAACGCCTCGTGCACCACGAACTGCCTCGCTCCGGTAGCCCTCGTCGTGGAACGCCTCTTCGGGATCGTTTCCGGCACCATGACCACCGTGCACGCCTACACCAACGACCAGCGCATCCTCGATCTGCCCCACAAGGATCTGCGCCGGGCGCGTGCCGCCGCCTGCAACATCATCCCCACCTCTACCGGTGCGGCTCAGGCCGTAGCCAAGGTCATCCCCTCGCTCAAGGGCAAGTTCACCGGATGGTCACTGCGCGTGCCCACCCCCACCGTCTCCGTGGTGGACTTCACCGCCATCCTGAACAAGGACACCGACACCGACACGATGCGCGCCGCGCTCAAGGAAGCCGCCGAAGGTGAGCTCAAGGGCATCCTCGCCTACAGCGACGCCCCGCTCGTTTCGATGGACTTCAAGGGCAACCCGCACTCCTCCATCGTGGAAGCCGAGTATACCACCGTACAGGACGGCAAGCTCGCCAAGATCGTCTCGTGGTACGACAACGAATGGGGCTACTCCAACCGCGTCGCCGACCTCATCATGTGGATGAAGGAAAAGGGATTCTAGAACAATCAATGTGGGGGAGGAGAGAGGGAAACTTTCTGGAGAAAGTTTCCCTCTCTCCTCCCCCACGCCCCCTCCTCTCTCCCTTCCAAGACTTTCCCCCTTATTGAATCCCTATTCGCAGTTTTGAAATGGCAGCATGACAGGAATAGCGCTCCCCTTGCCCCTGTCAGGGATAGAGCAGGGATGGAGGCGGTCAAGGGTTCAATGAAAGGTATGATGGGAATAGAAAAATCAGAAGGCGGGAATTCTCTACCCTATGCCCCTGTCATAGCATGTGGTTGCTCCAACCCCACAGAATGCTGAAATATACCTCCCTTTTTCCTGGTTTTTCCGTTGGCGGACTCTATGGCTGAGACCTTTTATTGATTGCTCCTTTGGAACTTCAAGGAAAGGCCCTGTCAGAGTATATGATTGTTTTATTTTTATAATATACTAAAATGTAGACTTTTTCTCCGTTTTTCTCGCTGCTGGAATCCATGATTGGGTATTTTATCAAAACTCATTTCATAATTGGAATCCACTTGTTATAATACGGCAAAGCAAAATCATAGAAAAAGCAGGATAAACAAGAACGGTAATATTGTTCAGCGCAATGTTCCCAGCGAGTTATTGCCTTTTTAAATCTGTTAAGCCATGCAAAAAAGCGTTCAATTTTCCATCGTCTTTTATATCTGTGCAATACTCTCATTTCTTGCGTGGGGCCTTTTTCGTAGGGGCCTTTTTACGGTTCTTCCGATGGAATTTCAAAAAAGGAAGCATCAACCGTTTCCCAGACATAGCTTAAGGAAAAGGCTGTGCCATAAGAAAACGGTTGATGCTCTTTTCCTTGAAACTCCAAAGAAATAACCAATAAAATCCCCCGATCATGGAGCCCGCCTGCGGAAAATTGAAGAAAAAGCATATAGTTGGGCTTTGTTATAGTATGTGGTTGTTTCTCATCTCCACAGTGCGGTGAAAAATAGAGCTTTTTTCCAGTTCTCCCCTTGAAGGGATCCACGGCTAAGGCATTTTTCCGGTTATCCCTTTGGAACTTCAAGGAAAAAAGCATCAACCATTTCTATAGCCCAGCCTATCCCATAAAAAATCCGGCGGAAGGCCGGATACTATCAGGAAAAGACAAGCTGCGAAAAGGGATTCTATAAGGTCAAAAGTCTTTGGGAGAGGGGGTTCGGGGGAGAGGGCTTTCTTCAGAAAGCTCTCTCCCCCGGTGCATCTCCTCCAAAAACCACGAAAGGCCGCCTGAAATCCAGACGGCCTTTCCATATCCTGCCTGAGAACAGCAAGAATCGGTCAAGCATTCCGCCGAAGCGGGCCGGTGTGAGCCGGACTTAGTTCTTTTCAGCCGCAGCTTCAGGCTGACGGGTGAATTCGAGGATCGCCATAGGAGCACAGTCGCCCTTACGGGGAAGCGCCAGCTTGGTGATCCGGGTGTAGCCGCCGGGGACGCCGGCGAACATGGGAGCGACCACGTCAAAAAGACGCTGCACGAGCTTGTGGTCGTTCAAGGTTTCATAAGCCAGACGGCGGGAGTGCAGATCGTTGCGAAGAGCCAAGGTGATCAGAGGTTCCACCACCCGGCGCAGTTCTTTGGCCTTCACTTCCGTCGTGCGGATCTTGCCATACGTGATCATTGCGGAAGCCATGTTGCGGAACAGAGCCTTGCGATGCGAAGGCGTTCTGCCGAGCTTTTTGCCGGAATTGCTATGCCTCATGGTGTTGTTTCCTCTTCCATTCCTGATATTTCTTCTCGAAGTTGTCGATCTTCATGCCGAAATCCAGCCCCATGCTTTCGAGCACGGCCTTGATTTCGTCAAGGGACTTCTTCCCAAAGTTCTTCGTCTTCAGCATTTCGGCTTCGGGCCGCTGCACCAGTTCGCCGACTGTGGCGATATTGGCGCTGCGCAGGCAGTTGGTCGCCCGCACGGACAGTTCCAGCTCATCGATCCCCTTGAAGAGGTTATCGTTGATGTCGGTGCTGCCGCCGCCTTCCCCTCCGCTTTCGCCGGAGATACGTTCATCGAAACTGATGAAGACCGAAATCTGATCCTTAATAATCTTGGCGCTATACGCGATAGCGTCTTCGGGAAGGACGGAACCGTCCGTCCATACTTCAAGAATCAGCTTGTCGTAGTTTGTCATCTGGCCCACGCGGGCCTGTTCCACGGTATACGCCACCTTACGCACGGGAGAGAAGCTCGCGTCCAGCTTGATAAGCCCGATCGTGTCAGGAAGACCTTCGTGCATATCAGCGGGCACATAGCCCTTGCCCATGCGCACCTCGAACTCCATGCTGAGCTCCATGTCTTCGGTGAGGGTCGCGATGTGCAGTTCCGGGTTCAAGACTTCCACATTGGCGTTGGTCATGATATCCGCGGCTGTCACCGGGCCTTTCTTCGACACGGAAAGCGTCAGATGCTGGGGCTCGTCAGTCGTCATACCCAGACGAACCTGTTTGATATTCAGGATGACATCCGTAATATCTTCCAGCACTCCGGGGATGGTGGTAAACTCATGCTGTACGCCGGAGATCTTCACAGCCACGAAGGCTGCGCCCTGAAGGGACGAAAGCAGTACCCGACGCAAGGCATTGCCGATGGTGACCCCATAACCGCGTTCGAGAGGTTCGTAGGTGAACTTCCCGTACATGGTATCGTTGGGATCGCTGTCGCACACAATCTGTTCCGGCCGAACGAGTTTGGCCCAGTTGCGTGAATTGATAAGCCTGTTGCCTTGTCTGAAGAGCATGTAAGCCCCCGCTTATTTGGAGTAGAGCTCGACGATGAGGTGCTCGTTGATGGGGAACTGAATGTCGTCGCGCTGCGGCAGTGCTTTCACAATACCCTTGAAGTTGGGAGCGTCCACTTCCAGCCAGGAGGGGCAGCCGCGACGGGCCACGGCTTCCTGAGCTTCGGCGAGAACGGGGATGGTTCTGCTCTTTTCGGGAACTTCAACGCTGTCGCCAACCTTCACCTGAAGGGAAGGAATGGTGACCTTATGACCGTTCAGCGTAAAGACGCCGTGGCGAACCAACTGGCGGGCCTGAGTCCGGGAGTTGGCAAAGCCGAGGCGATACACGACGTTGTCCAGGCGGCGTTCGAGGAAGGCGAGCAGGTTCGCGCCGGTCACGCCCTTCGCCATATCGGCGCGGACGAAATAACCGTGGAACTGCTTTTCCAGAACGCCATAAACGCGACGCACCTTCTGCTTTTCACGCAGCTGGACGGCGTAGTCGCTCAGTTTTTTACGGGCGCGGCCATGCTGACCGGGCGCATAGGGGCGGCGGTCAAAGGCGCACTTGTCGGTGAAGCAACGGTCGCCCTTCAACAAGAGCTTCGTGCCTTCACGACGGCACAAACGACATTTGGCATCATTATATTTGGCCAAGGCGGTGTCCTCCTGTGAGCGCGACTAGACGCGACGCCGTTTCGGCGGGCGGCAGCCGTTGTGGGGAATGGGGGTGACGTCACGGATGAAGGCGACCTTGAAGCCGGCGGCGTTGATGGCGCGCATGGCGGCTTCACGACCGGAGCCCGGCCCCTTCACGTAGACACCCACAGTGCGCATGCCGTTGTCCTGAGCCTTGCGGGCAGCCTGTTCGGCGGCAACCTGCGCGGCAAAGGGCGTGGACTTGCGGGAACCCTTGAACCCGCTCTGTCCGGCACTCGCCCAGCTCACGGTGTTTCCGCGAGTATCGGTAAAAGTGATGATGGTATTATTGAACGAGGCCTGGATGTGAGCCACACCAAGGGGCACGTTCTTCTTTTCTCTTTTCTTGGCAACGCGTTTTGGTCTAGCCATGATTTGCTTCCGTAACCGGGCGTATCCGGTCGTATCAGTGAACGTTTCGCATAGTCAGCCCCCGAAACGGAAGCTGGTCATGCCGGAAGGTTCCTTTACTTCTTCTTACCTACAGCACCACGGCGGGGGCCCTTGCGGGTACGGGCGTTGGTGTGGGTACGCTGTCCATGAACGGGCAGGCCCTTGCGGTGACGCAGGCCACGGTAGCAGCCGATGTCCATGAGACGCTTGATGTTCATCGAAATTTCGCGGCGCAGGTCGCCTTCCACTTTATAGTTCTGTTCGAGTTCCTTACGGACTTCGTTCAGTTCTTCAGCGGTGAGATCGTCGATGCCGCGAGTCCAGTTGACGCCCGAAGCGTCAAGAATTTTCAAGGCCGTTACACGGCCGATGCCGTAGATGTAAGTCAACGCGATGTCCGCGCGCTTGCCTCTGGGCAGGTCAACACCAGCTATTCTGGCCACAGTCTTTCTCCTGAAGGCTAGCCCTGGCGCTGCTTGTGCCGGGGATTTTCGCAGATAACCCTGAGTACGCCCTTACGCCGGATGACTTTGCACTTCGGGCAAATCTTTTTTACGGATGGCCTGACTTTCATGACAAGTCTCTCCACAGGTTTCCTCGGCAGTGCAAAATACTGCCGGAACAGGAAGCCTTAGCTCTTTTTTTACATGCTGTCAATGCACGACATGGTTTTCTTCAAGGAAGGTCCAGTATCTGGGGTCCACCCGGAAGGATAGCCACACAATGCTCAAAATGGGCGGCGAGGCTCCTGTCTCGGGTCACCGCCGACCACTTGTCGTCCAGAATCTCCACTTCCGGTGTTCCCACCGTGATCATGGGCTCAATACACAGCACCATGCCGGTCTTAAGCGGCAACGCCGGTTTCGTGGTTACAACGTAGTTGGGAACTTCGGGCTTTTCGTGCAACGTCGAACCGATGCCGTGCCCAACAAAACGCCTTACCACATGGAACCCGGCACCTTCGGCGTGCTTTTGCACAGCGCCAGCGATGTCGTTGAGTTCATTACCGGATCTCGCTTCGGCCACAGCCAAGGCGAGACTTTCTTCCGTCACCCGCAGCAAGCGGGCCGCCTCAGGGGAAACCTCCCCCACGGCGAAGGTACGGGCCGCGTCCCCATAGAACCCCTCGTAGACAGTCCCCACGTCAAAGCTGACGATGTCGCCTTCTTTGAGGATGACGTCTTCGGAAGGGAACCCGTGCACGATGACTTCGTTCACCGAGCAGCACAGGCCGTACGGAAAACCGTACATGCCCTGGAACGCGGGCTTCACCTTGAATTCGCGACACATCTTTTGGACGATTTCTTCAAAGTACATGGTCGGGAGGCCGGGGCGAACCTGCCTGCCCAACTCGTCCAAAATCATCGCGACCATTCTGTTCGCTTCGCGCAGAAGGCCTATTTCCCTCTCGTTTTTGAGGAAAACGCCGCGGTACTTCTTCACGATCAGCTCCGCCCCTTCATTCGGGTCTTGCCCATCAGCCCTTCATACTGGCGCGAGATGAGATGGGACTCGATCTGCGACATGAAGTCCATTGCGACACCCACAAGGATGAGGATGCTTGTGCCGCCGAAATAGAACGGCACGTTGAACTCCGCAATGAGGAGCATGGGAAGCACTGAAATAACCGAGATATACACGCCGCCCCAAAGGGTCAGGCGAGACAGGACAGCGTCCAGATATTCCTGCGTCTTCTCACCGGGACGGATGCCGGGGATGAAGCCGCCAGCCTTCTTCAGGTTCTCGGCGACATCCTTCGGATCGAAGATGATGGCCGTATAGAAGAAGCAGAAGAAGAAAATCAGGGCGATGAAGATCACATTATACAGGATGGAAGAAGGCGTAAACCACGAAGCCGCCGTTTTCAGCCAATCCGCGATGTCGAAGTTCGCCATCGTGGCCGGGAACAGCAACAAGCTCGACGCGAAAATGGGCGGGATAACCCCGGCCGTATTCACGCGCAGCGGCAAGTGCGTGGACTGCCCGCCGTACATCTTCCGCCCGACCTGGCGCTTGGCGTACTGGATGGGAATACGCCGCTGGGCGCGTTCCATGAAGACAACGCCGACGAGCACCGCAACCATCAAGATCACGAGGGCAAGGGCGATGAACAGGCTCATGTCGCCCAGCTTGATGAGCTGGAAGGACTTCACCAACGCACCGGGAATGCCCACAACGATACCTGAGAAAATGATCAGGGAAATACCGTTGCCAATGCCCTTTTCCGTAATCTGTTCGCCGAGCCACATGATGAGCACGGTGCCAGCGGTCAGGGTCAGCATGGTCATGATGCGGAAAGTCCAGCCCGGTTCGAGGACGACGGGAAGGCCGCCGGGGCTGTACATGGTTTCGAGGCCCACGGCAATGCCGAAGCCCTGAATGATGGTGATAAGAACCGTGCTGTAGCGCGTGTACTGGGTGATTTTACGGCGACCTGCCGCACCCTCTTCCTTGGCCATGCGCTTCAGCTCGGGGCTGACCACCTGCAGGAGTTGAAGGATGATTGAGGCCGAAATGTACGGCATGATGCCGAGGGCGAACACGGAAACATTCCGCAGGCCGCCGCCGGAGAACATGTCGAACAGACCAAACAGGGTGCCTGCCACGCTTTCAAAGAAGTGGGCGAGGGCCCCCCCGTCGACGCCCGGAACCGGGATATGCACCCCGATCCGGTACGCGCAGAGAAGGCCCAGCGTCCAGAGCAGCTTTGTACGCAGTTCAGGCGAACGGGCAAGGTTATCCGCACCACCAAGAGCCACGAGTCACCTACCCTTTCACTTCCAGTTCTTTGACTTCACCGCCAGCGGCGCGGATCTTCTCCGCAGCGGACTGGCTGAACTTGTGCGCTTCCACCTTGATGGCGGCGGAAACGTCCCCTTCGCCCAGGATTTTCACCGGAGCGCCGAAGGGGCAGAGGCCGCGATCATAGATGTCATCAAGGGAGATTTCGCTTTTGCCTTCAAAGGCGGCCACGAGGCGAGCGAGGTTGATCACTTCGTATTCGACCTTGAAGAGGTAGTTCTTGAAACCACGCTTGGGCAGGCGGCGCTGAAGGGGCATCTGGCCGCCTTCAAAGCCGGGACGGACGCCGCCGCCGGAGCGGGCGTTCTGGCCCTTGTTACCCTTGCCGGACGTACATCCCAAGCCGGAACCGGAACCGCGGCCCACGCGCTTGCGGGACTTGCGATCTTCCGCGAAGGGATAGAGTTCGTTCAGATTCATGCTTTGGCAACCTCAACAACCAGGTGGGACACCTTGGCGATCATGCCGCGGACGGCAGGGTTATCCGGAAAGGTCTTAACCATTTCGCGGCGGCGCAGCCCGAGCGCGTCCAGAACCTTCTTCTGGTTGGGCGTGCAGCCGATGCGGCTCTTAACGACTTTAATCGTAATTTCAGACATGGCGCTACTTCCTGGGGGCTTCCAGTTTCATGCCGCGGATTTCGCTCACGGCTTCCGCGCTGCGCAGGGCAGCGAGGCCGGCCATGGTGGCCCGCAGCACGTTGTGGGGGTTGTTGGTCCCGATGGCCTTCGCAAGCACATCGTTCACCCCGGCCGCTTCCATGACAGCGCGCACGGCGCCACCGGCGATGATGCCGGTACCGCGGGAGGCGGGCTTGAGCATGACGCGGCCAGCGCCGAACTCGCCAAGGATTTCATAGGGGAGGGTCCCTTCGATCAGGGGCACCTTCACCATGTTCTTGCGAGCGTGTTCCGTAGCCTTGCGCAGGGCTTCAGGGACTTCCTGAGCCTTGCCGAGGCCGAATCCTACGTTCCCGTTACCGTCGCCAACGACCATCAGGGCGCTGAAGCTGAAGCGACGACCGCCTTTCACGACTTTGGCAACCCGGTTCAGGGAGACGATCTTCTCGATGAAACCCAGTTCATTCTGTTCCATGACAGTGCTATCCTCTCCGGGTTAGAACTCGAGGCCGCCTTCGCGGGCGCCATCGGCCACGGCCTTGATCTTGCCGTGGTAGAGATATCCGTTACGGTCGAAGACCACCTTTTCGATGCTCTTCTCCTTGGCCAGACGGGCAATTTCCTTACCCACCGCTTCAGCGCCGGCCTTGTTGCAGCCGACCTTTTCCCCGCCCTTGGAGAGCGCCAAGGTGGAGGTAGCGGCAAGCGTGGCGCCGGTGAGGTCGTCCACGACCTGCGCATACATATGCAGGTTGGAGCGGAAGATCACCAGGCGAGGCCGTTCGGCCGTACCGGAAATCTTTTTGCGGATGCGGATCTTTCTGCGCTGTCTGGCTTCATTCTTGGTCATAGTGCTCATAGCGCGCCCCGATTATTTACCCTTGCCGCCGGACTTGCCGGCCTTGCGCAGGATGGTTTCGGTTTCGTACTTGATGCCCTTGCCCTTATAGGGTTCAGGCTTGCGGATGCGGCGAATGCGAGCGGCCATTTCGCCCACGAGGACCTTGTCAGCGCCCATGATGGTGAGCTTCTGACCTTCGGCCTTCGCGGACAGTCCAGCAGGCAGTTCCACGAGAACAGGGTGGGAGAAGCCCACCTGAAGTTCAATCACATTACCTTTCACAGCGACGCGGTAACCGACGCCGATGACTTCGAGGGTCTTGGAGAACCCTTTGGTCACGCCCTCGATGCAGTTGGCAAGGAGGGTGCGGCGCAGGCCGTGCTGAGCGCGGGCTTCGCGCGTTTCGGCCTTGCGGGTCAGCGTGACGTGGCCGTCGGCCACTTCATAGGAAAGAAGGTCGCACACCGGGGTGGTGAGCGCAGCCTTCGCTCCCTTCACTTCAACGACATCAGCCCCGACCTTCACCTCGACACCGGAGGGAATGGCGATGGGCAGTTTTCCGATTCTCGACATGCTACACCCGCCTACCAGATTTCACACAAAAGTTCGCCGCCCACCTTCATCTGGTGAGCCTTGTCGCCAGCGAGCACCCCGTGCGAAGTGGACAGGATGCAGATGCCGAGGCCGTTCTGCACGCGGGGGATTTCGTGGGCGCCCACATACACCCGGCGGCCGGGCTTGCTCATCCGCTTCAGGCCTTCAATGGCGGGTTTGCCCTTGAAGTACTTCAACTGGATGTTGATGTTGCGGTCTTCCACGGTTACGTCATCGACGTACCCTTCCTGCTTGAGGATGGCAGCAATGGCTTCCTTCATCTTCGAGCTCGGCACACTCACTTCCTTGTGCAGGGCCAAGTGCGCGTTGCGGATACGCGTCAGCATATCTGCAATAGGATCAGTCATCATCGAATGGTCTCCTTATACCCTTTCACGGTTACCAGCTGGACTTGCGAACGCCGGGAAGATCCCCGCGGAGGGCCATATTGCGGAAGCAGATACGGCACAGTCCAAACTTACGCATGTAAGCGTGGGGTCTGCCGCAGATGGGGCAGCGGTTGTAGGCGCGGCTGGAAAACTTGGGTTTCCGGGCGGCCTTTACTTCAAGAGAAGTACGCGACACTATCCTAACTCCTTACTTTCTGAAAGGCATGCCCAGCTGTTCGAGCAGGAACTTGCCTTCCTTGTCCGTGGTGGCGGTGGTCACGATGGTAATATTCATGCCCTTCGGGTTTTCGATGCGGTCGGCTTCCATTTCAGGGAAGATCGCATGTTCCTTGATCCCGAGGGTGAAGTTGCCACGGCCGTCGAAGCCACGATCCGGGATGCCGCGGAAGTCGCGCACGCGGGGCAGGGCGAAGTTCATGAGCTTGTCCAGGAAGTCCCACATACGTTCCTTGCGGAGCGTCACGCGGCAACCGATGGGCATGCCTTCACGCAGCTTGAACGCGGCGATGGACTTCTTGGCGCGGGTCATCACGGCCTTCTGCCCGGCGATGGCGGACAGTTCGTTCATGGCCTCTTCCATCAGCTTGTTGTTCTGGCTGGCAGAACCGAGGCCGATGTTCAGCGAAATTTTGACAATCCCGGGAATCTGCATGGGAGAGCTGTACGCAAACTCCTTCTGCAATACCGGGACCACTTTCTCGCGGTACACGTTTTCAAGACGGGTCATGGTGGTTCACCTACAGCGTTTCGTTGCACTTCTTGCAGAAGCGGATTTTCTTGCCGTCCTCCGCGTAGCGGTAGCCCACGCGGGTGGGAGCGGCGCAGGCGGGGCACACGACCATGAGGTTGGAGACGTGGATGGGCATTTCCTTGTCCACGATCCCGCCGGGCTCGCGCCGATAGGGGTTGGGCTTCACATGGCGCTTGGCCACGTTGACCTTTTCCACCACAACAGAGTCATGCTTGTGAAGGACCTTCAAGACCTTGCCGATCTTGCCCTGATCCTTGCCGGCGATGACCATAACTTTGTCATCCTTGCGGATACGAAACTGTTTCATGGCAATGACTCCTACAGAACCTCAGGCGCGAGGGACACGATCTTCATGAAGTTCTTGGCACGCAGTTCACGGGCCACGGGTCCGAAGATGCGGGTACCCACGGGTTCGCCCTGCTTGGAAAGCAGCACGGCGGCATTGGAGTCAAACTTGATGTAGGAACCGTCAATGCGGCGCACTTCTTTCGCGGTGCGCACGATTACGGCCTGCATCACGTCGCCCTTCTTCACCTTGCTGTGGGGGATGGCTTCCTTGACGGCAACCATGATGATATCGCCCACGGTGGCGTAACGCCGATGAGAGCCGCCCAGCACCTTGATGCAGGCCACTTTCTTGGCGCCGGAGTTATCGGCAACCTGAAGCGTGGATTCAACCTGGATCATGACGTAACTCCTACACGGCCTTTTCGAGGATGGTCACCAGATGCCAGCGCTTGTTGCGGCTCATGGGACGGAATTCCACGATTTTCACTTTATCACCGATGCCGCATTCGTTCATGGGATCATGAGCGGTAAACTTCTTGCGGCGACGCACGAACTTCTTCAGGAGCGGATGCTTCACCAGGGTCTCAACGCGAACGACGATGGTCTTGTCGTTCTTGTCGCTGACCACGGTACCGATAAGCATGCGGCCCTTGCGGTTTTCCATGGCTTGAGACATGGTGCTATTCCTTTTCCTTCAGGACGGTCAGAATCCGCGCGATGTTCTTCCGGGCGGCGGGAATGGACGAGGTCTTTTCCAGCTGAGCGGTCGTATGTTGGAAGCGCAGATTAAAAAGTTCCTGCCGCTGTTCGGCGAGTTTGGCCTTGAGCTCTTCCACGCCGAGTTCTTTCAGTTCTTTTGCTTTCATACTACAGACCCTCTCTCACCACAATCACTGTCTTGACCGGCAGCTTGTGCGCGGCGCGGGTGAGGGCTTCCTTGGCCAGCTCGATGCTGACGCCCTTGATTTCGTACAGGATGCGGCCGGGCTTGACCGGAGCGCACCAGCCCACCGGGGCGCCCTTACCGGAACCCTGACGGGTTTCGAGAGGCTTCGCGGTGATCGGATGGTCGGGGAACACGCGGATCCACACTTTCCCGCCGCGCTTGATGTGGCGCATCATGGCGATACGGGCGGCTTCAATCTGCTGGTTGGTCAGCTTTCCGTGCTCCACAGTCTTCAAACCGATATCGCCGAAGGCGATGGTGGCACCGCGGAGGGCGGGACCACGCAGGCGGCCTTTCTGCCACTTGCGGAATTTAACTCTTTTGGGAGCGAGCATTACCTTTCAACCTCTTTGTCAAGGATTTCACCTTTGTAGATCCACGCCTTGACGCCGATGATGCCGTACGTGGTACGCGCTTCGGCGAAGCCGTAATCGATGTCGGCACGCAGGGTCTGCAGCGGCACGCGGCCGTCGCGGTACCATTCGGTACGGGCGATTTCCGCACCGGCGAGACGGCCGGAGCAGGTCACCTTGATGCCTTCGGCACCAAACTTGCGGGCCATCGTCACCGTGCGCTTCATGGCGCGACGGAAAGCGACGCGGCGTTCGAGCTGCTGGGCGATGTTTTCGGCCACCAGCTGGGAATCCACTTCAGGACGGCGGATTTCGTTCACTTCAAGAGAGAACTCGCGTCCGAACTTGGCGCGCAAGTCATTGCGAAGCTTTTCAATTTCCACACCTTTGCGGCCGATGACGATGCCGGGGCGGGCGGTGGAAAGGATGAGGCGGATCTTGCCCCCGGCGCGTTCGATCTCGATCTTGGAGATGCCGGCGCTGTAGAGGAGCTTCTTCACATACTTGCGGACTTCGTGGTCTTCATACACAAAGGCAGGGTAGTCTTTCTTGCTGAACCAGCGGGACTGCCAGTTCTTGTTATACCCAAGCCGGAATCCGTACGGATGAACTTTCTGACCCATGACTTATTCCTGCCCTTCTGCGAGTATCACGGTAATGTGACTGGTACGCTTGTGGATGTTGGTGGCGCGGCCCTGGGCGCGCGGCATGAACCGCTTCCAGGTGGGGCCTTCGTTCACCAGAATTTCCTTAACGACCAGAGCATCCACGTCCATGCTGGCGTTGTGTTCCGCGTTGGCGAGGGCCGAACGGACCACACCGAGAATAACGCCGGCGGGCTTGTTAGGCGTGAAGCGCAGCAGGTTCATGGCAGCCTCGACAGGCATACCCTTCACGTTGCGGGCGACCAGCCTGGTCTTGCGCGGAGCAACGCGCACGAATTTGGCAGTAGCTTTCGATTCCATGATTGGCACCCGTTATTTCTTGGCCTTGGTCTTCTTGTCGGCGGCATGGCCGTGGAAGGTGCGCGTCGGCGCGAATTCCCCAAGCTTGTGTCCCACCATGTTTTCGGTGACGAAAACGGGCAGGAACTTCTTGCCGTTGTGCACGGCGAAGGTGATCCCCACCATTTCGGGCAGGACGGTGGACCGGCGCGACCAGGTCTTCACCACACGGCGGTCGTTGGTTTCGACGGCCGTTTCCACCTTTTTCATCAGATGGTCGTCCACAAAGGGACCTTTTTTCAGTGATCTGGGCATAACAGCTCCTACTTCTGGCCGCGGCGCTTAACGATGAGACGCGACGAGGGCTTCTTCTTATCGCGGGTCTTGTAGCCCTTGGTGGGCATACCCCACGGGGAAACGGGGTGACGGCCGCCGGAGCTTCTGCCTTCACCACCGCCGAGCGGATGGTCGACCGGGTTCATGGCCACGCCGCGAACCTTGGGACGACGACCGAGCCAGCGATTACGGCCAGCCTTGCCCAGGGAGATGTTCTCATGCTGGATGTTGCCGACCTGGCCGATGGTGGCGAGGCAGGTGGCCAGCACCTTGCGGACTTCACCGGAGGGCATACGCAGCAGGGCGTACTTGCCTTCCTTGGCCACGAGCTGGGCATAGGTGCCAGCGGCGCGGCAGAACTGACCGCCGCGACCGGGGTTCAGTTCGATATTGTGCAGCACCGTGCCCACAGGGATGCGGGCCATGGGAAGCGCGTTGCCGGGCTTGATGTCGGCCTTTTCGCCGGACACGATCACGTCGCCCTGCTTCACGCCCAAGGGTGCAAGGATATAGCGTTTTTCACCGTCGGCATAGTGCAGCAGCGCGATGCGGGCGGTACGGTTCGGGTCGTACTCGATATGGGCGACGGTGGCCGGGATATCGAGCTTGTTGCGCTTGAAGTCGATGATGCGATACAGGCGCTTCACGCCACCGCCGCGGCGGCGGCTGGTGACACGACCATGGTTGTTACGACCAGCCTTTTTCGTGAGACCTTCCGTAAGGGATTTCTCAGGCGTGGTTCTGGTGATTTCCTCAAAGTCGGAAACCGTCTGGAAGCGACGGCCCGCCGAGGTGGGTTTCAGCTTGCGCACAGCCATGTTTACACTCCCTCAAAGAACTCGATCTTTTCACCGGACGCGAGGGTCACATAGGCCTTGCGCCATCCGGGGACGCGGCTTACCTTGCGGTTCCGCACGCGTTCCGTGGGCTTACGGGTAACCACGTTCACGTCAGTCACTTTCACATTGAAGGCGGTTTCCACGGCCTTCTTGATCTCAATCTTGTTGGCGTCGGGGTGGACGAAGAAAGCAACCTGATTCGCGCCGTCGCGCAGGAAGGTCGCCTTTTCGGTCACCACGGGCCGCAAGAGAATCTGCGTATGATCCATGGCCAACCTCTTATTTCAGCCGCGTTTCAACGGGTTCCACGGCGCCTTCCAGAAGCACGAGCTGCTTGTGCTTCAGGATCTCGTACACACTGAGCTGATCCGGGGTGGTCAGGGTGATGCCGGGCAGGTTCCGGGAAGAAAGCACAAGATTGCGCGATTCTTCGGGAGCGATGATGAGAGCCTTGGAAAGGCCCAGATTGCCTGCGATCTTGGCGAACACCTTGGTCTTCGCTTCGGGCAGGTCAAAGCCCTTGACCACGAGCAGGTTTTCACCGGCGAGGCGCGAAGAGAGCGCCATGCGCAGGGCCAGCTTGCGGATCTTCTTGTTCACCTTAAAATCGTACTTGCGGGGCTGGGGTCCGAAGAGGATCGCGCCGCCACGCCATACGGGGGAACGGTTGGAACCGGCGCGGGCGCGGCCGGTGCCCTTCTGGCGCCACGGCTTCACGCCGCCGCCGGAAACCATCGCCCGGGTCTTGGTCGAGTGAGTGCCCGCACGCTTGGCAGCGAGCTGAGCCCGCACCACGAGGTGGAGAATCTCCGGCCTCACAGCGACCTCGAACACTTCGGGAGCCAGGGTGAGTTCGCCCTGTTCCGTCTTGTCCTGATCGTATACTTTCACGACAGCCATTGTTTCTCTCCCTACCTACTGCTTACGCACCAGAACGAGGCCGTTTTTGGGGCCGGGCACGGAACCGCGGATGAGGATGACGTTGTCTTCCGCCCGCACGTCCACGATTTCAAGGCCCTGCACGGTAACCTGTTCGGCACCCCAGTGGCCCGCCATTTTTCTGCCCTTGAACACGTGACCGGGGAAGGTGTTGTTACCGATGGAGCCACCGGAACGATGCACCTTTTCACAACCGTGCGTGTCCTTGGAGCCCTTGAAGTTCCAGCGGCGCATGACGCCCTGGTACCCCTTACCGAGGCTCGTACCAGTTACTTTAATCTTGTCGCCGGCGGCGAACACGTCCGCGGTCAGCACGGCGCCCACTTCATAAGTGGCCGGGCCGTCGAGGCGGATTTCGCGGACCTTGCGGTAAAGAGCCGTTCCGGCTTTGGCAAAGTGACCCTTCATAGGCTTGGTCACATGCTTTTCCTTGGCTTCTTCGAAGGCGATCTGCAAAGCGTCGTAGCCGTCGTTTTCAGCGGTCTTGACCTGGGTGACAGGGCAAGGGCCAGCCTGAACAACCGTCACGGCCACGGCAGAACCGTCTCCAGCGAAGATGCGGGTCATGCCAAGCTTGCGACCCAGAATTCCCATTTTCTCAGCCATGACATTCCTCGCTAAAGCTTGATTTCCACATCCACACCCGCAGGCAGGCTGAGCTTGCCGAGGGCATCCACGGTCTGCTGCGTGGGTTCCAGGATGTCCATAAGCCGCTTATGGATCCGCATTTCAAACTGTTCACGGGACTTCTTGTCCACATGCACAGAGCGGTTCACGGTGAATTTATTGATATTGGTGGGCAGAGGAATTGGCCCTGCCACGCCCGCGCCCGTATTCCGAGCCGTATCGACGATTTCCGCCACAGCCTTGTCAAGGATGCGGTAATCGTAAGCCTTGAGCTTGATGCGGATACGATCACTGCTCACTGTCGTCATTGCGTCTACTCCGTTATCTGGCAACAATTGTCCGGTATCGTTCATAAAGAGCAACGAAACGAACCGAACCTCCACACAGCAGCCGACCTTTGAAAAGGCCGGTTCCAAAGCGTATGTACGTGAACGCTTCGGCCAACCCTGGCAAAGACCAGACGGCGGCTATGGGGTCGCCACGAACCTTTTGGTTACGTGCAGACTTCAATTATGTACGCGGGAGATTGGGACGAGGAGGGACGGCCATTCCGGCGTCACTCCGATGCTCTCCATTTCCATAATGAAGTCAACCCATGTTTCGCCAGCCTGGCCTGTATTGGATGAACATCCAATAAGACAGGTAGTCCCGCAGGGTCACCTAAGGGCTCTCGCCCCTTAACAAGACCTTTACAGCTGGGATCCGTGAGGGATTCCCGCAGCTCTAACGGCTCTTGACATCCTTTCGGCAATCAGTGACGCCTGCAAATGTCAAAGTCGGCCTGACGACCGACATAGCAGGATGGACAGTGCATCCACCCTTCCCTGCCGCACAGGGATGACCCACATCAAGTGGGGAAACGCATATCTATACAAAGAAGTCTGGAGCGTCAAGGGTTTTCTTGCCCGTTTCAGCCGCTTCCCCGTTTTTTTCTCTTTTCGGAAAACATTTCGGAACGGTTCCCGCGCCCCTGACTGGGCGTTCCGCCGCCCCTTCCGCCGAACAAGGGCATTGCTTTCCGCCCCCGTCAAGGCTACACTTTCATAATCCATATCCCTTCCAACCGCACGGGCCGGTGGCCCGGCAAGGTTCCGCTCATGATCACTCTGCTGCTCACCGTCTTTCTCGTGGTGCTGATTTCCGCGATCTGCTCCATGACCGAAGCGGCCCTCTACTCCGTCCCCTGGACCTATATCGAAAACCTGCGCAAGCAGGGGGCCACTACGGGCGAGATACTCTACCAGCTCCGTTCCCACATTGATCAGCCCATCGCCGCCGTCCTCACGCTCAATACGGTGGCGAACACGGCCGGGGCCGCCATAGCGGGCGCCGTCGCCGCCAATGTGCTCGGCGCGGACAGCACGGCATTGTTCGCGGCGGGGCTGACCGTCCTCATCCTCGCGTTCGGTGAAATCCTCCCCAAGACGCTCGGCGTGGCCCATGCCTGCGGCGTCGCCGGCTGCATGGCCCGGCCGCTCCAGCTCATGGTCATCGTCTTCAAGCCGTTCATCTGGTTTTCGAGCATGTTGACGCGCCTTGTGGCCCCGCCCCAAAGCGGCCCCTCCGCCACTGAGGACGACATCCGGGCGATCACCAGCCTCTCCCGCCAGACCGGCCGCATCCAGCAGTACGAAGAAAACGCCATCAGGAACATCCTCTCGCTGGATGTCAAACATGTGCGCGAGATCATGACCCCGCGCACGATGGTTTTTTCCCTCCAGGAAAGCGTTTCGATCAAGGAAGCCTACAACCACCCCCAGATCTGGCACTACAGCCGTATCCCCGTCTATGGCGACGACAACGAGGACATCGTCGGCATCGTGCTCCGCAAGGACATCGGGCGCTATGTTTCTCAGGGGCAGGGTGAAAAGACGCTGTTTGAAATCATGCAGCCCGTCCGCTTCGTCCTTGAAAACCAGACGGTGGACAAGCTGCTTTTGGAATTTCTGGAGTCGCGGCTCCATCTTTTCATCGTGCTGGACGAATATGGGGGATTGGCGGGCGTGGTATCCCTCGAAGACGTGCTTGAAGAGATGCTTGGCCGGGAAATTGTCGACGAGACCGATGCCGTCGCCGATCTGCGCGAAGCCGCACGCCAGCGCCGCAGCGCCCTGGCGCAGGCCCGCAGCCAGCAGAACGCCGCGCTCAAGGCCGCCCGCGCTGAGGCCGCGAAGGAGTAGAGGGGAGAAAATCGGGGGAGGACGCTTTTTGAAAAAAGCGCCCTCCCCCGAACCCCCTCCCGCAAAAACTTCGACTGGTGGGGAGGCTGTGCGGCAGGAGTCCTTTTATATGGAGAAAAGGTGCCGTCTTCGAGGCGAAGCCCAAACCGGTGCAGGAATTCCGTTGTATAGGAAAGGCTGTGTCCTAGAAAATGGTTGATGCTTTTTTCCTTGAAGTTCCAAAGGGATAACCGACAAAATGCCTTGGCTATGGATTCCGCCAAGGGGAAATTTTGAGAAAAAATTTGCATTTTCACAGCGTTGTAAAGGTGAAGCAACCATATACTATGACAGAGCCATAGGAAAAAGGTGGTTCGCCTCGTTGCAGGCTGAGCGGCTTGAACGGTGGATTCTGTATCTTTTTTTATGGATAGTGCTCGAAGCAAGAAAAGCCCCCGGAACATGCCGGGGGCTTTTCTTGTGTCCTGAGAATGGCCGGTGAACGGCTTTCTAAAGGCCCTTTTTGGGGCGGGCCCGCATACTGCGGACAGGCCTTCCCCTTAGGGAGAAAACGGAGAACGGATGCTGCGGGGATCCCCTCCCGCGCCGTCGCTGCTCCGTATGCCTTTTTATTTGAGAGGGAGCGGCTGGCCGCCCCATTTTTTAAGAAAGGGTGGAGTTCGGGGAGGGGAGGAGAACAACCTTCCTCAGAAGGATCTCCCTCCCCGATTCCATACCCATTTCCCTGCCCTGCTAGGCGGATTCGCCTTCCATAAGCGGTTCCGAAACGGGGGATTCATCCTCAACGGAAGAGGCAGGAGGAAAGCCCTTTCTGTTGAGGTGACGGATCCACAGGGTGCAGGCCGCGCTGATGATGCCAGCGGAGCCCAGATAGGCGCAGAGATACCAAGGCTCGCCGCCATCCCAAGCCACGAGCATGGTCGCCACCATCGGCGTCAGGCCCGCGGCGAAAATGCCTGAGAACTGATAGACGAAGGAAATGGCGGAATAGCGGACGGAGGGATCGAAGCTGTCGGAGAAAAGGCTCGACATGGTCCCGAACACGGCGGCGTACACTACGCCGAACGGCAGGGCCAGGGCGAGGCAGACGTAAAGATAGTTGTCGGAATAATTATGGAACACCCAGAAAGCCGGGAAACCAAGGATGCCGAGCAGCAGGGCGCAAAAACCGAACACGCGGGCCTTGCCGATACGGTCGGCGACATAGCCCCAGAAGGGGATGAAGAAAGACATGACCACAGAGGCGATCATGACCACCGCGAGCGCGGAGGAACGCTCAAGCCCGCGGGTCTGGGTCAGGTAGCTCAAGGAGAACACCGCAAAAGTGTTGAAGGCCACGCCGTCGATGAGACGGGCACCCATACAGGCCACCATCATCTTGGGGTAACGCTTGAAAGCGTCGAGCAGGGGGTACTTCACTTCCGGCATCTTGGCCTTGGCTTCCGAGAAGTCCTTGGTTTCATGCACGGAGGAACGGATATAGGAACCGACGAACAGCAGCCCGGCGCTCATAATGAATGCGATGCGCCACCCCCAACTGATGAAGGATTCGTTGGAAAGCACCGCGGAGAAAAAGCCGATGACGCCGGAAGCCAGCAGCAGGCCGAGGGAAAGCCCTATCTGCGGCAGGCTGGCATAAAAAGCGCGCTTGTGCGCGGGAGCCGACTCGAAAGACATCAGCACGGCGCCGCCCCATTCGCCGCCGAGCCCGAGGCCTTGCGCAACACGGCACAAAATGAGCAGGATCGGGGCCCAAATCCCGATGCTGGCATAGGAAGGGATACACCCGATGGCTACGGTTCCCGTCCCCATGATCATCAGGGTAAGCACCAACACCTTTTTGCGGCCGATTTTGTCGCCGAAATGCCCAAACACGAGGCCGCCCAAAGGCCGGGCCACAAAACCCACCGCGAAGGTGGCGAATGCCAGCATGGTTCCGATACGGTCGTCAAATTCGGGGAAATAAAGATGATTGAAGATAAGCCCCGCGACAACGCCGTACAGGAAGAAGTCATACCACTCTATAACGGCCCCTACGAGTGAGGAAACGACGACGCGGCGAAGGTTTTTATCGTGTTCAATCTGTTCTGTGGTTTTCATGAATGCTCCTTGGGATGCTTTGGTGTTGCCCCTGTTTGTTGTCCCTAAAGAGCACAATCTGTGCCATCATTTTAGTGTATTCCCTCGCCTTCATTCGTTTTCCGTCCATTTTTGAGTTTTTTTCTCCTGTGCCGGAAATGGATTACCGCACGTACCAAAAGCGCCGATACTGCTTGCGCAAAAAAGGTATTGTTCTAAATTTGCATCATTTGTTCTACAAAAAAAAGGTATATTGATGAATAAATGCATCAAATGGGAGATTAGATTTTAAGAAACGCTCCTGATAGTTGTTTTTATGCATCATTATGAAATATCCGGGGAAACGCCCTTCATGTGCTGAAAAAAACAAGCGCTGCGGCGGAAAAAAGGCTGAAAAATCAACAGACGGGAAGGTGTGTTGAAGCCGGAAGTGATTTGACTTTTGCCCTCCCCGCTGGTATTCGGCACGATGGAAGTGAGGAGGAAAGCATAACAGGAACCACCATGGCAAAAAAATCCGGCAAGAACGTCTATCTCGTAGCGCTTCTCCTGTTTTTGGGAGGCGTCGGCTATCTTGCGTATTCCGGCTTTTCCGAAAACAGCGTCTATTTCCTCAATGTCTCCGAAGCGCTTGCCACCCCCTCCGATAAGCTGAAGGCCGCCCGCCTCTTCGGTACCGTTGCCGAGGACGGGCTTTCGCGCTCCGAAACCGGCCGGGACGTCAGGTTCCGGCTGGAAGATCAGGAGAACAAGGCTACTACGCTGTGGGTTGAGTACACGGGCGCCATCCCGGACACCTTCAAGGCCGGTGCGGAAGTCATTGTGGAAGGGGGGCTCCGGCCTGACGGTTCGTTTCAGGCCAAAACGCTCATGACCAAGTGCCCTTCCAAGTATCAAAAGGAAAACAGAGGCTGAACGCCGCCCTGCCCCGAATCTTCGGCCGGCCTGCCGCCCAGCGCGGCGGGCCCCGTGTGATGCGGGCGGAGCGGCTTTTTGTATGTACCGGAGCCGTAACCGCGGCCCACTCTTTCGGGAAGAGATCCCGGACAACTTGGAGCTTCCATGTATTATTTCGCTTTCGTCCTTCTTGCGCTCTCCATGCTCTGCGCACTCGCCGGGGCGCTGTGGGCCGTCAAATCGCTGTGGCCGAGGACGGCCCCGGCTGCGGGCAAGGCCCAGCGCCGCACCTCCGTTCCGGGCCTCGGCTTCATCGAAAAGGCCAACCTGTGCCTGACGGGGTGTTACGTCATCGCGTCCGCTATCCTTATATATGCGCTGGCGAGCTACGACTTCTCCCTGGTCTATGTGGCGAGCTACACCGACCGGCTGCTGCCGCTCTTCTACCGCATTACGGCCTTCTGGGCGGGACAGGCCGGCTCCATGTTGTTCTGGGCTTTCTCCGTAGCCATCTGCGGCGGGCTGTTCCAGCTTACCCGCTCCTATAAGGGCCTGACCCCCGACACGCGGCTCTGGTACTGGGTCTTTTACCTCGGCATCATGAGCTTCTTCGGGCTCATCCTCGTGACCTGGAACAACCCCTTCCTCATGAACCATGCCGTGCCGCAGGACGGCAACGGGCTGAACCCCCTGCTCCAGAACCCCGGCATGATCTTCCATCCCCCGCTGCTGTTCCTCGGTTATGGCGGGTTCGTGATCCCCGGCTGTCTCGCCCTCGCCCAGACGCTGAGCCGCAGGCACGCCGATGAGGCGGCATGGACGGATGTGGCCCGGCCCTTCACGCTGGCGGCGTGGGCCATGCTTACCGCGGGCATCGTGCTCGGCGGCTGGTGGGCCTACATGGAACTCGGCTGGGGCGGCTACTGGGCATGGGACCCGGTGGAAAACGCCTCCCTCATCCCGTGGCTCATCGCTACGGCGGCCCTGCACACCATGCTCATCCAGACGCGCCGCAACAAGCTGCACGGCGTGAACGTCTTCCTTATGGCGCTCACCACCGTTTCGGCGTTCTTCGCCACCTACCTTGTCCGCAGCGGCGTGGTGCAGTCCGTGCATGCCTTCGGTTCCGGCGGCGTGGGCGTCCCACTGCTCCTCTTCATCCTCATTTCCGTCGCCCTTTCCTTCTGGATCGCCCTGCTCGCGCGGCGTTCCGATGCGGGCGAACTGGCCGGGATCGAAAGCCGCGAAGGGTTCCTTGTCCTGACCTCGTGGCTCCTGCTGGCGCTTTCGCTGATCATCCTCGTCGCAACCATGTGGCCCGTGTTCACCGCCTTCTGGAAAGAGACCGTCATGGGGCTCGCCCGTGAAGTCGTCCTTGACGAGGCCGGGCATGACCACGGCGGCGCGGTGGGCCTGACCGCCGACTTCTACAACCGCGTCTGTATGCCGCTGTTCGCCGCCATGGTCGCCATCCTGAGCATCTGCCCGTGGCTCGGCTGGAACGGCGGCGTCCGCAACATGCGCAAGCTCCTCCTCGTGGTGTGTACCTTCATCGGGGCCGCCGCCGCGATGTACGCCATCGGCTACACCCTGCCCGTCGCCGTGCTCGGCGCGTCGGCAAGCATCGCCGCGCTGGTCAGCATGGGCCTGAAACTCTTTGAGCGGCCCATCTACAGCCACGCTCCGAGCTTTTCCGCCTACGGCATCCACATCGGGGTGGCCCTCATCGCGCTCGGCATCGCCTTTTCCGGCCCCTACAAGATCGAATCCGAACCCACAATGGCTATGGGCGAGACCGTGAAGGTCGGCCAGTTTGAGGTCACCTTCAAGAACCTGTATGAAGGCGAAGGCGCCGGCTATATCTTCCTTGAGGGCGAGCTGGAAGTCCGCAAGGACGGCAAGCTCATCGGCATCGCCTCCCCGCAGCGCCGCGTCTACGCCAAGTGGGGGCAGATGCAGTTCGCGGAGGCCGCGGTCATCCCTTCGCTGGGCAATGAGTTCTATGCGACCCTTATGGCGGTGGATCAGCAGAACCGGGCCGTGTTCCGCCTGAGCTCCAACCCGCTGGTCAACTGGCTGTGGATCGGCGGCATCCTGATGTGCCTGCTGCCGTTCATCAGCTTCAGGCGCCGCAACGGCCGGGAAAGCTGAGATGCTGCTGAAGCTCGCCGGAATCGGAAAACTCTTCGGCGCCCGCGCCGTGCTCAGGAACATTTCGTTTGAGGTGCATCCCGGCACGGTCACGCTGCTGGTCGGCGCGAACGGCGCGGGCAAGACCACCCTGCTCAAGATCATGGCCGGGCTGGCCCGCCCCACCGTGGGCACCGTCGAACGGTTTTGCGAAGACGGCGGGCTCGGCTACCTTGGGCACGCCACGTTCATCTATCCGGGCCTGACCGCGCTTGAGAACCTTGCGTTCTGGAGCGGGATGCACGGGAAGCCGACGGACAAGGCGGCGCTCTCCGAAGCGCTGGCCCGCGTGGAGCTGGCCCCCTTTGCCGAAGAACGGGCCGGAACCTTCTCGCGCGGGATGGCACAGCGGCTGAACCTCGCCCGCATCCTCCTCCAGTCGCCCCAGCTTCTGCTGCTCGACGAACCGGGCACCGGGCTTGATGTGCGTTCCCTCGCCATCCTGCACCGGGAAATCGCCGTGGCCCGTGAACGGGGCGCGGGGATCGTCTGGATCACCCACGATGTAGCCGGGGACGCCAAGCGCGCCGACCGGATCATCGCCATCGAGAACAGAACCATCGGCTACTGCGGCCCCGCCTCCGGGTATGAAGGTGCCCGCACCGGGGGGGCCGTATGCTGAAAGCCACCTGCCTCATCGCCCGCAAGGATCTGCGCCTCGTGCTTTCGCGCGGGGCCGGGCTCGTGCAGGCGCTCCTGCTCGGCCTGCTGCTCATCTTCGTGTTCAGCCTGTCACGGGAAACCGGGGAAACCATGAGCGGGCAGGGGGCCGCCACGATCTTCTGGCTGTCCTCGGCCTTCTGTCAGGTCTTATCCTTTAATATGCTGTACGGGCTCGAAGAGGCCAACGGTTCACGGGCGGGGCTGCTGCTCCTGCCCGCGCCGGTCCAGTCCGTATTGCTCGGCAAGGCTGCGGCGGGGTTGTGCATCATCCTGACGGCGCAGCTCCTTTTCCTTCCGGCGGCCATCGTGTTCCTTGGGCAGTCGCTGGGCGACGGCTGGCCTCTGGCCCTGCTCGCCCTCGTCCTTACCGACGTCGGCATGGCGTCGCTCGGCTCCCTGCTCGGCGCGCTGTCGCAAGGGCAGGCCGCGCGGGAATCGCTGCTGTCCATCGTGCTTTTCCCGCTGATCATCCCCATCCTGCTGGCGGGTATCCGCGTCTGCGCCGGGGGGCTCAGCGAAGCCCTGCCCGAAGGCGTGGAGTCATGGCTCGGCATTGCCGCAGCCTTCGACGCGGTGTTCCTCGCGGCGGGGCTTGTCCTTTTCCCCTTTGTCTTTTCAGGAGACGAATAATCTCATGCGGTACACATGGATGCTCCCCTGCGCCGTGCTCGGCGGCGTGCTCATGGCGGCCTGTCAGGTGCTTATCTATCGGTATGCGCCTGTCGAGCAGACGATGGGACTGGTGCAAAAGATCTTTTACACGCATCTGCCGTTGGCGTGGTGGTCATTTGTGAGCTTCTTCCTCGTCTGCGTATCCGGGGTGGCCTACCTCAAGACGCGCAGCCGCCACTGGGACGCCGTGGCCGGGGCCGCCGCCGAGGTGGGCGTGGTGCTCAGCGGGCTGGCGCTCGTTTCCGGCTCCATCTGGGCGCGCCATTCGTGGGGCGTCTGGTGGACGTGGGACCCGCGCCTGACCACGACGCTGATCCTCTGGTTCCTCTATGCGGGCTACCTCGTCCTGCGCAAGATGGACATGCCCCGCGAGCGCCAGGCGAACCTGTGCGCGGTGGTCGGCATCGTGGCCTTTGTGGACGTGCCGCTGGTATTCCTGTCCGCACGGCTGTGGCGCTCCATCCATCCCGCCGTGTTCGCCAACAAGTCCGGCGGGCTTGAACCAGAAATGAAGATCGCCGCCATCGCCGCCGTCGCCTGTTTCGGGCTCGTCTGGGCGGCCCTCGTCGGCCTCCGTACCTTGCAGATTAAGCAGAAAGAACGTCTCGACGGCCTCGCCGTCCACGGCGAGTTGTAGTCAACCACAGGGAAAGGATCGGGGGAGGGGCCTTTTTGAAGGCTCTGTCATGGTACGTGGCTGTTTCATCCCCACAGCACGGTGAAAATACAGCCTTTTTCTCCGGTTTTCCCTTGGCGGACTTTATGGCTGAAACATTGTATCGGTTGTTCCCTCCGAACTTCAAGGAAAAAGGCATCAACCATATGACACAGCCTTTGAAAAAACTCCTCCAAGAACTTTCGCCTTTTGGATTCCGGGGGTTATATAGGGGGGCCTCATTTGCAGGGGTTCCTGAGCGTAACCTCACCACCAGCCGGAATTTTTCGGAAGGAGGCTTGGTGAGAGGGCTTTTTGCAGGGCGCTGTCATAGGATGTGGCTGTTTCAGCTCCACAGATTGGTAACCATACCGCCTTTTTCAGTTTTCCCATTGGCGGGCTTCATGGCTGAGGCATTGTATCGGTTATCCCGGTGGAACTTCAAAAAAGAAGGCTCTGTTATAATATGTGGTTGTTTCATCTCCACAGTGCGGTGAAAAAGACAGCCTTTTTCCCGCTTTCCCCTTGACGGGATACACGGCTAAGGCATTTTTCCGGTTATCCCTTTGGAGTTTCAAGGAAAAGGCATCAACCATTTTCTATAACACAGCCAAAAAGAAAGTACCAACCATTTCCTATGGCACAGCCTTCAATGAAAGCGGCATAACAATCTGTATAGTCAATATAGTGTAAACATATCAACAAAATCCTGCGGCAGAGGCTTTTGCAAAAACCTCCTCCGCCATCAAACCAACCACAAATCAAGGAGTCCCCTCATGACCGATATGGATTGGCTCATGTATGCGAATATCGCCGTATGGATCGGGCTCGGCGCCTACCTTGCGTTCCTGATCCGCAACCAGATAGCCCTCAACCGCCGCCTTACCCAGTTGGAGACCCTGCGCAATGACTGATCAGACTTTCGGAAAAAACCGCCGCTCCATCCTGCTGCTCATCACGGCGGGGCTGGTGCTTATGCTCGCGTCCACACTGTCCTACTTCTCGGACAACCCCGGACTGGTTTCCCACACGACTACCGGCACACAGGCCGCGGCCCCGTCCGGGCAGCAGATGCCCACAAGCGCGGGCATGGACGAAGCCACGCAGCAGGGTATCATGGCCCTGATGCAGAAACTCCAGAAAAACCCCACGGACCTCGAAGCCCTCATCGGCCTGACCGAGCACTTTATGCACACGCAGGACTGGCAGCGGGCCGAGACGTTCGCCCTGCGCGCCGTGGTCGCCGCGCCCAACGAAACGCAGCCCCTCTACATGCTCGGCATCATCCAGCACAGCCAGAACCGCAACGCCGAAGCCGCCGCCAGCCTCGAAAAGGTCGTCGCCGCCAAGGAAGATCCTTCCGTGCGCTACAGCCTCGGCATCCTCTACGCCTACTACCTCGATCAGCCGGACAAGGGCCTCGAACAGCTCCAAAAGGCGCTCGATGACCCGAACACCCCGGCGGATCTCAAGAAGGCGGTGGCCGAGGAGGTCACAAAAATCAAGGAACACAAAAACCACACGCCCCAGCAGGCACAGTAATATCCACCGAACCCAAAGGCCGGGGCTCCTCTAAAAAAGGGGATCCGGCCTTTTTGCTTGCAAAAGAAAGGATGGAACGGCAATCCATGATGAAGAAAGAAATAACTCTGCGGCAGGCAACGCCGCGGGACACGGATACCGTAACGGATCTCGCCCTGCTCCTCTGGCCGGGACACGGCAGGGAATCCCTGCGGCAGGAGATGGAAGCCTTTTGTACCCGCGAAGATGCCGCCGCTTTCCTCGCCTCCGCGGACGGCGTACCCGTGGGGTTCGCCGCCTGTGCCCTGCGGTGGGAATACGTCGAGGGGACGGAACAATCCCCGGCAGGCTACCTCGAAGGGATTTTTGTCGCTGCGGCATTCCGGCGGTGCGGCGCGGCGGCCGGGCTGCTGCGGCGCTGTGAAGCGTGGGCCAAAGAAAAAGGATGTGCGGAGTTCGCCAGCGACTGTGAGCTGGAAAACGAGGAAAGCCGGCTGTTCCATGCCGCATGCGGCTTTTCGGAAGTCTGCCGAACCATCAATTTCGCCAAGCGGCTTGCCTAGGCTGGGGTGTAAAAAACCCTCCCGCAAAAGGGGAGGGCCGTAATGCCGTAGGGACGTCCCGGCACCGGACGGGCCGAAACGGAGAGGTTCAAGAGGCGATCAGGCTCCGCAGGATTTCTGGCGCTGGCAGGAACGCAGTTGCAGTTCCAGCACGATCAGGCGCTCATAATCCTGAACAGGAACCACCGTTTGCTGATATTCGGCACGCAAGGCGCTCTCGATCTGCTGGGTTTCTTCCCAGAAATCAAGAAGCTCTTCATCAGCCAGATTCTTGATCTGGACATTGAAGGGCGCTTCATCAGCAGGGGAAAGACGAGTGGCCATAAAATACTCCTTGTCAGCGTACGGGGCCGGAAAAATTCCGGGTGTATCCTGACGACGTAGATTACCTTTACTTTACGGTCAAACTATAAGAACAAACACCGTGGCTGGCAAGCGACTCTAACGCCGCTCCCGTGTTTTGAGGCTTCGGGCGCGGCGAAACGGGGCCCCAATCCGGCGCGACAGAAATAACATTTATGTCAAAAAGGGCAAGCGCCGGGCCTCGCCCCCCCTTTCCGCGCATCCTGCCGGAGGAAAGCCCGAACCCTTTGATATCCAAAAGCCTTTTGGCCCATTACGCGTGACTGCCCGAAATGCCGTCAAAAAAAGGATACGGATTTCGGGCGAAAAGCGCTTCAACAGGCTTGACAGCGGCGGCAACCCGTTACATGAACATCGAACGCCTTGCGAAAATCACACGCTCCGAGGCTTTCCTTTTTTGTTCGAGGATAGAGGATACCATGTCTGAAAAAAAACTCGTTGTCGCTGTTGTGGGGGCTACCGGCGCCGTCGGCCGTGAAATGCTGAAGACCCTTGAAAGCAGGAACTTCCCCGCCACTGAGGTCGTTCCCTTCGCCTCGGCCCGTTCCGCCGGGACGAAAGTCCCCTACGGGGATTCCGAGCTGGTCGTGCGCGAACTGAAGGAAGATGTGTTCGAGGGCATCGACATCGCCATCTTCTCCGCGGGCGGTTCCACCTCCGAAAAATACGCCCCTCACGCCGCCGCCGCGGGTTGTATCGTCGTGGACAACTCCAGCGCGTGGCGCATGGACGAGCGCTGTCCGCTGGTCGTGCCCGAAGTGAACCCCGATGCGCTGGAAGGGCACAACGGCATCATCGCCAACCCGAACTGCTCCACCATCCAGATGGTCGTGGCCCTGAAGCCCCTGCACGACGCCGCGGGCATCCGCCGCGTGGTGGTCTCCACCTATCAGGCCGTTTCCGGATCCGGGCAGAAGGGCATCAGCGAACTGGAGACGCAAGTCCGCCAGATGTTCAACCTGAAAGAGCCCGAAGTGAACGTGTATCCCCACCGCATCGCGTTCAACTGCATCCCGCACATCGACGTCTTCCTTGAGAACGACTACACCAAGGAAGAAATGAAAATGGTTCACGAAACCGTCAAGATCATGCGCGACCCCAACGTGAAGGTGACCGCCACCTGCGTGCGCGTGCCCGTGTTCTACGGACACTCCGAGTCCGTGAACATCGAAACCGAACGCAAGCTTTCCGCCAAGGAAGCCCGCGCCATCCTTGCGCAGGCCCCCGGCGTGCAGGTGTACGACAACCCCTCCGAAAAGATGTATCCCCTCGCGATCGACGCCGCCGGGGAAGACCAGACCTATGTGGGCCGCATCCGTGAGGACGAGACTATCCCGAACGGCCTCAACCTGTGGATCGTCGCCGACAACATCCGCAAGGGCGCCGCGCTCAACGCCGTCCAGATTGCCGAGGAACTGCTCCGCCGCGACCTGCTCGGCGTAAAGGATCGCACCGTGTTCATCAAGAAGTAAATCCGGTTCCCGCGAACCGTTTCTTCCGATTGGGGCATCCGGGAAACCGGGTGCCCCAATCTGGCCTTTTCGCCCCGAAGGGAGTAAGAATATTGGCAGCCCACCCTTGAAACCACCAGAAAGAGGTTTGCCATGATTCCCGTACTGGACACGAATGCATGGATCGAGAAGCTCCGGGAACTGGAACGTCCCGGCGCGGACAATATTCTGGCTTTCTACGAACACCGTTTCGGCGCGATCTGCCGCGATCCCCGGCTGATGCTGGCCCCGCTGGACGACCACCTCGTCCATCGCGGCGACGGCGTCTTTGAAACCATCCGCTTCACCGAACGCAAGGTCATCCACCTTGATGCGCACCTGCGGCGGCTCGCCAATTCCGCCGCCGGGCTGTCCCTCACCCTGCCCTGCCCCATTGAGGAAATCCGGGATATCGTGCTCGCCGTGGCCAAGGCCGGAGACGAACCCGAAGGTAATATCCGCATCCTGTCGGGCCGCGGGCCCGGAGGGTTCGGCATCGCGCTCAAGGAGTGCCCCCAGTCCAGCCTGTACGTGGCCGCCTACCGCGTCCCGGTACGCACGGACGCATGGTACGACAAGGGCCTCACCGCCTTCCGCAGCGACGTGCCGGTCAAGCCCGCCATGTTCGCCCGCCTCAAGACGACCAACTATCTTTCCGCCGTCTTCATGACGCTTGAGGCCATGCGGAAGCACATGGACGTCGCCCTGACCTTCGACGCGGACGGCTGCCTGACCGAAGCGGCCATAGCCAACGTAGCCGTGGTTGACGCCAAGGGCGCGCTGGTGTTCCCCGAATTCAAGAACGCGCTGGTCGGCACGGTGGCGACCAAGGCGATGGAGCTTGCCAAGGCGTTCATGCCCGTGGAGATCCGCCCCATCCCGCAGGCCGAGCTGGATTCCGTCCGGGAGATGATGATCCTCGGCACGGCGCACGAGTGCATCGGCGTGACCCATTTCGAGGGCAGGCCCATCGGCGGCGGCAAGACCGGCCCCGTGGCCCACAAGCTCCGCAAGCTCATCCGTGAGGATCTCCTCGCCGGCGGCGAGGCTTTTTAAGGAAGGGAAAGGATTGTGGGGATGTGGAGGGGGAGGGAGAACCTTTCTGGAGAAAGGTTCTCCCTCCCCCTCCACGCCTCCCCCACCCGCTCCAAAGACTTTCGCGCTTATCGAATCCCTGTTCGGGGCGTTCCCTGTCCGCCGATGAACGCGGGATAGCGAATAAGGGGATGATGGGCGATGTTTTCACAGGCCATTTTCAGTTCCCCCTCATCCGCAGTTGAGGGCATTTATTTCCCCATCGCGGTTTTCGGGGCTCTAAAGAAAGGTGGTTGTGGACAAGGTGAAACGGGGGCATCGTGTTTCCCGCAGTGGGTGAAAAATCAAACCGTTCGGGATGATACTCATGGCTTTCTATGGCGGCGCTCCCTAGCGTGGGATGCAAAAGGAGGGCTGCCATGCTCAAACGTACGTTGTGCGCCGCCTTTGCGGTTGCCGTTCTTGCCGCTTTTTCCGTCCCGGCTTTTGCCGGTTCCCACCACAAGATGCGTGTCCGCGGCACTGTGGAAAGCGTCGATCCCGCCCAAAAGACCTTCGTTGTGAAGAACCGGGACGGCAAGGCGATCCCCTTCCGCGTGGATGATCGCAGTGAATTTGAGCTCGAACACAGGGACAAGCCCGATCAGGACGTGCCCTTTACGGAATTGAAGTCCGGCGACCGCGTCAAGGTCAAGGCATTCAAGGGAGAACCGCCGTACCTCGTGGACGATGTGGACATCTACAGGTAAATCCGGCTCCGCAAGATGAAGCCTCTGAGGGGAAAGGACGCCGTTTCTTTCCCCTCACCCTGTTTTCCCGTTTCCCATCCGGCAATAACCGAAACGCCGCGCAACGAATTGTTCGCTGTGCGGCGTTTTTCTTCAAGCGTGCCGGAAATACTGGAAAAATCTATGTGCCTTGTTTTCGGAGGCATTCGCTTTTTCGATGATTTTCTAGGCCGTGTCGTCGTTTTACATATAATTATTTGAAATTATTAAAAATAATACTGTGTTATAGAAAATGGTCGATGCTTTTTTCCTTGAAGTTCCAAAGGGATAACATGCAAAATGCCTTAGCCGTGGCTCCCGCCAAGGGGAAAACCGGAGAAAAAGGCCGTATTTTCACCGCACTGTGGAGATGAAACAACCACAAACTATAACAGAGCCCCAAATAATACCTTTATGACCTGAAAACAGTTAAATAATTTCAATAAATTATATATAACTAGCGATACGACCTCAAAAATTCATTTTGAATTTCAGATGGTTGAAATACGGTTTCATTGCAAAAGCGGATGTCTCCGTTTCCGGGGGAAACCACAGGGAAGCAGAAATCCTCTCAGGCAGGGGATCATTCCGTGCCTTTTCCCATAAGGCGGCGGTACAAATCCATGTATTGCTCAGCCATCCGGGTATCGGTAAACGCCAGCACGGATCGGCTTCCCGCTTCGGCAAGCCGCACCCGCAGGGCTTCGTCGGTCAGGCAGCGCGCCATCGCATCGGCAAGCGATACGGGATCGCCCACGGCGGCAAGAAGCCCATTCTCGTCCCCGCGCACCAGCTCCTGGTTGGAAGGCAGTGCCGAACAGATCACAGGGACGCCCGTCACCCAGCCTTCCTTGATGGCCCCACTGCTCCCCTCCCCGTCCACTGACGGGACGACCAGGGCGTCGCAGTCCGGCAGCATGTCCACGCTGTCCCGGCGGCCGGGCAGCGCAAGCAGATCATCCACGCCGAGGGCACGGGCTTCTTCTTTGATGGGCTCCAGCAGCGGCCCGTCACCCACGATGCGCACGGCCCACGGAGGCAGGGAACGCTTCCGCAGTTCCGCCATCGCCCGGACAAGCACGCTGTAGCCTTTCTGGGGCGTGAAGGCGCCTATGCTCTGGAAGAGGAAGCCCCCGCCCCGACGCGCCTCATGAGGGCGGTAACGGGAGGGATCGATGCCGGAATGGATCGCGCTGACCCGCGAGGCGGGGATGCCCGCCCCGATCATGTCGTCGGCAATCTCCCGGCTGACGCCCACAACGGCATCGGCAATCCTGTATTTCCACGAACGCAGCCCACGCCGCAGCGGATACGAAACCCGGCGGCTGTGAATCAAGAGCGTGCCGCTGTGCAGCAGCTTGTAGATCGCGCCCAGCGTAGCGGCGTTGGCGTCATGCGTGTGTACGATATCCGGGGGAAAATCACGCAGCCGCTGCCCCATCCAGCGCAGCAGCAACGGGCTGGCAGGGCTCCGGCCCGGCAAGGCCAGAACGGGCAGTCCCTCGTCATGCAGCAGCTCCGCCAATTTTCCCGCACGAGGGCAGGCCACCAACGGCTCCATGCCGGATGTGCGGGCCAACGCGCGGGCCAGATAATACACCTGCCGCTGGCCGCCCCGCAGTTCCAGCCCAAGATCCAACAACAGAACGCGCATACCCGTCTTCCATCCCCAATTCATGCTTCCACCCAACGGCCCCACCTTCCGGGCCCGGCACACCCCATCGGCCTTTCAACCACGACGGCAAAACCGATTCCTCCGCCGAACCCACGGGCCCACCGCCCTAAGACAACCAGACGATCGAGGCCGGAGCCGGAGACTGCCGACCCCACAGACCCATCGCACCAAGTCTCAACCGTCCATCAAACGAACTCCCTCCGAGCGGCCTCCCCACCAGTCGAAAGTCTTTGGAGGGAAAGGGGAGGGGGTTTGGGGGAGGGGAAAGGGAACCTTTCTCCAGAAAGGTTCCCTTTCCCCTCCCCCAACTTCACAACATCCAATCACATCTGCTGAGGATGCTCGTAGCCGGGAAGCACCACGGACGCGGCTTCCATCTGGCCCTGCCCCTTGGGACAGTTGCTCTGAAGCACGCAGATCTCACAGCCGCCCTTAAAGGGGTAGTGCGTCACCACGGCATAGCGGCGGGACAGGATGGGATCCCTGTCGTTGCTGTACGGGATGCCCTCGGCCTCCAGCGCCTCGCGCAGCGCGGCGGTGGGCTTGGGGGCGGGCGCGCAGCCGGCATCCTGCACTTCGGGGATTACGGCATGCACGGCGGCCATGCACATGGTCTGCGCCAGCGCGTTGTACAAGAACGCGTTGGACGGCGAGCTTTCCCAAGCCTTGTCCACGTCCTGCTCCACCGCCTCGTCGAGGGCCACCAAAAGATACTTGATCTTGCCCGTGTCGATGCCCTTCACGGTCAGATGGGGAAGCCAGTTCTTCCACAGCGCCATGAAACGCTCCATCACGTCGCCGCCAAGCCGGGTCTCCTGGCTGACGCCCATGAACAATTCCATATCAAACCACGGTTCTACATCAATTTTTTCCGTCGTAAATGCGGTCATGCTTTCCTCTTTGGAGATGTTCAAAAATGCCGTACAATAGTGGCTGGCCTGATAAGGAACCGCCAAACGGGAGAGTCAACTTTACTTCATCCCGTCACTTTCCTACAATACCCAAAACCGCATGACGCGGTTGTTTCAGCAAGGTCAAAGGAGCCGTCAATGAGCCAACAGTATCCCAGCCGGATACGCTATGAGTACGAACAGGACCCGGAAACCCGCCTCCAGTATACCCACGGCGTATGGGGGGGCATCAACCCGCAAGGCGAAATCGAAATCAGCTTCTACCTCGAAAGCGACAAGATGCCGCCGTATTCCGAACGTATCATAGCCCCTGACGGCAGCTTCGGCCACGAAATCGCCCCCTACAATGACGAGGAGCGCACCATCACCCGGCATATCCATTCGCGCGTGGTCATGAACTACCACACGGCACGGGCCATGCTGGAATGGCTGGAAGACAAGGTCGCCGCCCTTGAAGCCGAAGAGGACGGCGGCGCGCCGCTTTCGTTCGATGAGAGCGGCTTCCAGCACCAATAAAGAAGCTCTTGAACCGGTGAGGACGTTTCACGGCACCGCCTCGCCGGAACCTCCCCTCTTCCTCAGCGTCCGTACCTCCAGCCAGCCCGATGCCGCGCCCCGGTTTCGGGCTGGCGTTTCCCTCAGTCCGGCGCACTTGAAAACGCGGGCCATATCAGCGTGCCGAACGGCTTGACGCTTCCCGCGCCGCCTCCGCATCCGCCGGAAAGCCTTCAGGGAAGGAAGTGGCATGGAAAAAGAGGGGGCCTGCTTGAAAAAGCCCGCCTATTTTCAGGTACGGCTTGTTACCTTACAATCCTCCGAACGCGGATAAGCCGTTTCTTCCAATATTCCTGACTCAAACTGTCCTCACGGACACGCTTGCCGCTGGTGGGGCTGTGCACGAACCGCCCGTTGCCCGTGTACAATGCGGTATGGAGCCCCGTCCGCCCGCGTCTGGTATCAAAGACAAGGATGTCGCCGGGGCGCATGGCAATGCCGCGCCCCACGCCGTACCCGGCCTTGGCCTGCGCGTCGGTCACACGGGGAACATTGATCCCATGCTGGCGATAGGCCCACCAAATCAGCCCGGAACAATCGAAGCCTTTGGGCGTGGTGCCTCCGAGACGGTAATGCGCACCGATCTGGGAACGCGCGGTCTGGGCGACACGGGCGCCGAGGGAAGAGGCTTCGTACCGCCTGCCGTAGTCGGGCGCGGAAATGTATGTCGTACCGCAGCCGGAGAGCAGCAACGCCAGACAAAGCAAACCGGCGAGCGCCATAAAACGGCACGCCGCTCCCATCCCGAACCATTGTTTTACCACTCTGCCTTCCATCTCAGCATGATAGATCACGGAAGGGCTCCATGCCAAGCGTCCATAGGGCCTCTGCCGTCAACGGGACGCACCAGCCCTGAGCCGCGCTTCCCGCAAACCACGCCACGGAACGGGACAGGGCGGCGGCTTCGGAAGCCGCACCGAGCGCACCCGGCCCATCCCCCTTGTTGGCGAATACGAGACGGCGGCACCCCGCCGGACAGCGTCGGAACAGCCCTTCGGGGTGCTCCACCAAACGGGCCAGCGTCGCGGGCGTCACCAGGCTCCCCGGCTCCTGCCCCGCCGCCGCGCAAACCAGTGCGGAGCGGTGCACATGCCCGTCGTCCAACGGCTGGCCCACGCTGTCCAGACCGACCACAGCCACGCAGCAATCCAGAGACTCCGGCAGGACTGGCTCGTGTGCAGCGGGAGCCTTGAGGGGCTTACGGGCAGCGCCGTCGGCCTCCACAAGAAAAAGGGCATCGGGCAGCGCCGCCGACAGCACGCCGAGCATACGGGGGGATACGCCGTCCAGCTTCCGCACACCCGGCAGCGGACGCCCGGCGGCCACAACACACGGCGCGGCGCGCAGCGCATCATGGACGGCGGCAACGGGATCGGCCTCACCCTCCAAAAGAACCACGGGCAGGCCGTTTTCCGGCGGGAAAATCTTGGTCGTGGTGGTGCAGACCACACGCCGCCCGGCATCGGCCATGCGCCGGGCCAGCGCGTACATGAGCGTCGTCTTGCCCCCGGCCCCCACAAGCGCGGTCATCCGGGGAAAGGCCGCGCCGCCGGTTCCGGCGAACAGGGCTTCAAGCGGCCGCCTCTTCATGGCTATCCGAGCAGGGAGCGTTTTTTCAGATGGATTTCCAGACAGGTCAGCGCCGCCGGGGTCACCCCGGAAATGCGCCCCGCCTGACCGAGGGTGCGGGGGCGCACGGCGCAGAGCTTTTCCACGATCTCGGCGGACAGGCCGGAAACGGAGGGGTAATCCAGATCCGCCGGGAGGCGCACCTCCTCAAGCCGTGCGGAGCGCTTGACCAGCTCGTCCTGCCGCACCAGATACCCCGCGTACTTCACGGAGGTCTCCGCCTCCAAAAGGACTTCTTCGGGGAAATCCGTCACGCCGGGATGCAGGCGCTCAAGCCGTCCCAGCGTCATGGACGGACGCCGGAGCACTTCCTCCAGCGTCAGAGACTTGTTCGGCACGGGCTCGCCCAGCTCACGGAAAGCGTCGCTTGTCGCCGCGTCCGGCGAAACCCGCACTTCACGCAGCATGTCCAGCAGCCGCCCCAATGCGTCCTGCTTGCGCCGGAAGGCGGCCCACTGTTCGTCGCCCACCAATCCGAGCTCCCGTCCGAGCGGGGTCAGCCGCGCGTCGGCATTGGCTTCGCGCAGCAGCAGTCGGTATTCCGCCCGCGATGTGAACATACGGTACGGCTCCTGCGTCCCCCGCGTCACGAGATCGTCCACCAGCACGGACATATAGGCCACGTCGCGGCCCGGCAGGAACGGCTCGCGGCCCGTCAGGCGGCACCCCACGTTGATCGCGGCCCACATTCCTTGGGCGGCGGCCTCCTCATAGCCGGACGTCCCGTTGATCTGCCCCGCCAGCCACAGGCCGGGCAACGCCTTGGCCTCCAGCGTGGGCTCAAGCTGCACCGGGTCCACATAGTCGTATTCGATGGCGTAGCCGGGGCGCACCATCTTGGCATGTTCAAGGCCGGGGATGGTGGCGATCATGGCAAGCTGCACATCCAGCGGCAGGCTGGTGGAAATGCCGTTGGCATAGCACTCCTGCCCGTTCAACCCTTCCGGTTCGATAAAGACATGGTGCCGCTCACGCTCAGGAAACCGCGCCACCTTGTCCTCCACGGAGGGGCAGTAGCGCGCGCCCGTGCCTTCAATGACGCCAGTGAACAGCGGCGAGCGATCCATACCTGAGCGGATGGCGTCGTGCGTCCGTTCATTGGTCCACGTCACATAGCACGACACCTGCGGCTGTCCGGGCTTTGGCCCGTAAAAGCTGAAGCCCGGAGCCGGATCGTCGCCGGGCTGTTCCTCCATTTGCGAAAAATCAATGGACGACCGGAGCAGCCGCGGGGTGGTCCCCGTCTTGAGGCGGCCCAACGTGAGGCCGTGCTTCCGCAACGAATCCGAGAGCTTCATGGCGGCGGCATCGCCGAGGCGCCCGCCGGGGAAATGCGTGAGCCCCACATGGATGAGCCCGCACAGGAAGGTGCCCGTAGTCAGGATGACGTGCGGGGCCTCAAAGGTCTGCCCCAGCTCGGTGCGGACACCGGCGGCGCGCCCGCCCCGCTCCAGCACCTCGTCCACGGTATCCTGCCAGATGGTGATGTTCGGCTCGGCGAACAGGGCGGCCTTCACCGCCTCCATGTAGCTGTCGCGGTCGATCTGCGCGCGGGTGGCCCGCACTGCGGGCCCCTTGCTGGCATTCAGCGTGCGGAACTGGATGCCCGCCCTGTCGGCCCACAGGCCCATCATGCCGCCGAGAGCATCGATTTCCCGGACCATATGCCCCTTGGCGAGCCCCCCGATGGCGGGGTTGCACGAAAGGTGCCCGATGCGATCCACATTGCCCGTGATCAGCAGCACGCGCTGCCCGAACCGCGCCAACGTCATGGCGGCTTCACAGCCCGCGTGCCCCGCGCCTACGACTATACAATCGAACATAAGCTTTTCCTTGGGAAAGAGCGGGGGAGGGAAACCCTTCTGGAGAAGGGTTCTCCCTCCCCCGTACCCCCACCCTTCCCAAGACTTTCGGCTGGTGGGGAGGGGACGCAAAAGGAGTATTCTTTGGAGAAGGGGCAGGGAAAGCCCCAGCTATACCGAAATGTCCCCTTTCAACAAGCCGCCGGGAGACAAACACGGAAGTTCAGCCTTCCCAAGCCGCCCGTCCCTTCATCGGCCAGTACAAAAGTCTTGGGTGGGAAAGGGGTGGGATTTGGGGAGGGGAAGCCCTTCTCCAGAAGGGTTCCCCCTCCCCAATCTTCATCATCCCTTAATCGAACAGCATCCGGGCGAGCACCTGCGCGTCGCCGAGGGTGCGGGAAATCAGGGAGTATTCGTTGGCGAGATGATAGGTCGGCACGACGCTGGCCCAGACCGCGGCCGGGATGCCCATGTCGCGGAAGCCCACGGCCACGGTCCCGCCGCCGCTGCCGTCGCAGTGCGGCTCGATGCCGTAGATCTCACGGATGCCGGCGGAAAGGCGGAGCACCACCTCACTGTCGGGCGGGGTTGCGGGCGACGCGGGCGCATTGGTCACGGCGGTGACGTCCACGGTCACGCCATGACGCTCCGCCACGGCTTCCATGATCTCCCGTGTGGAGGTGAGCACGTCGTCGTGGCTGATGCCCGGCAGAATGCGGCTGTCGATGTAGAACACGTCCTTGCCCGGCAGGGAATTGATGTTGGGGACGTTCTCTTCGTGGCGCGTCGGGACGAACGTGCAGCACGGGGGCTGGAACAGCGGATCGACCTGGGCATAAATGGATTCCAGATCCCGCACGTGCAGGATCATGTCGGCGGCGGCGACCAGCGAGTTGCGGCCTTCCTGCGGGCGGGACGCATGGCACTGGTGCCCAAGCACCTCGACGCGCATCCAAAGCTGGCCTTTCTCGGAAATTTCGATGGAGGAGCCGTCCGCCACGCCGTAGTCGGGCACGACCACGAAATCGTCGGGGCCAAACAGGTCGGCATGGGTCTTGAGGATGTAATGGATCCCGTAACGGCTGGAAGTCTCTTCGTCGGAAACAAAAATCAGGCCAAGGGAGAGGTCGGGGGTGATGCCCTGCGCCTTCAGTTCCTGCGCAATGAGCAGGCCGCAGATGATGGCCTGCTGGTTGTCCTCCACGCCGCGCCCACGGATCTTGTCGCCGTCGACGACAACCTTCCACGGATCGGTCTTCCAGTAGGAGAGCTCTCCCGGAGGCACAACGTCCATATGCCCCAGAATCCAAAGGCGGCGCGGCGACGCGCCGGGGATGCGCGCGACCACATTGGGGCGCACGCCGTCGGGAACCCGCGGGTCGGGCGCGTCAATGCGCAGGATGTCCGTTACGCCGAGCTCACGCAGCAGCCCCTCCAGATACAGGGCTTTGGGCATTTCGCCCGTGCCGCCGTTCTCCGGGCCGAGGGCGGGAAGCTCCGTCATGCGGGTCTGGTATTCGATGACCTTGTCTCGCTGCTGTCCGATGGACTCAATAAGCCGAGAAAAACGTGCCATATGTTCCTCATGTACGGCTTCGGAAAAGAAGAAAGGGGAAGACGACGCCTCCCCCTGCCTTGGGAGAACGCCCTTCCCAAAGACGGGCGTTCCCGGAAAAATTGCGGTGCATACCCGCGGACAAAACGCTTCCGAACGGCTTAACGGCCCTTCGCAGCACGCTTGGACGCCTTCAACGGGTTGACCTTGGCGGCCTTGCTGGTTTCCGTCTTGATGTGGGTAGCGAAATTACAGCGGCCGTCGAACCACTTCTTGGCGGGGTTCGGGTAGCTGCCGCAGAACTGCTGCTCTTCAAACGTGCGAACGCGATCACAGCCTTCACACTTTTCAATGACGGGCTGCATCAGCATACCCTTCACTTCAACGCCCTGCTCAGTCTTGACGGCACCCACGAGGGTTTTTGCGTCGCTCATGATAACCTCCTGCGCGCCGGAGCGCGATTTTTTACGTAAGAAACGAACTCTTTTATCCATATCAGCGGAAATGTCAAGCCCCGTCCACGTGTTCCGGCGACAACTCCACCCCCTTAAAGGCCGCGCCATGCGAAACGGGATGTGGGGGACGCCTCCGGTTTGCAAAGCGGCTTAAGGGCCGTACGCCACACGAAACGGGGAATCACACAGCCCGATTTTTATCAGACGGGCTTAGCGCCATGCGAAACGGCACGGTGCCCCGCCTGCCCCGCACCAAAGGCACGTTTGCCTTTTCCCGCCGTTTTGGGCAACGTAACGCAAGCCGATTCCACTTTTTCCGAGGACAGCCATGCCCACGACCACCCTCCCCTATCGCTATGCCCACGCCTCCACCGAGTCCATGACCGGATACTTTTCCTGCGAGCCGCCGGAAGATCTCAGCTTTGAGGATGCGCTCGCCCGCCTTGAGGCCGCCCCCCTCGACGAATTTCTGCACCGCCATCTGCTGCGCCGCATAGCGGCCCTGCCCCCGGACGAAGCCGCCGCACTGCGCACGCCTTCCCGTCCGGTGCTCATGGCCTTGCTCTACGAAGCGGCATTTCTGAACGCCGGGCACGCCGAACTATTGAGCGGCGTCTCCGCCGGGGAGCTTGAACGGCTGGAAGGGGCCACCCCCCTGCCGTACCTCGGCTTCGCCCGCAAATCCCTCACGAAGGAAGGGCAAGAGGAACAAGCGAACCTTGCCGCATGGAATGCCCTGTTTGAAGAAAACCTTTCCCGGCATCATCCCCTGCCGCATCCCGACGACAACGAGCTTCCCCTGCCCGCGTATGTGCGGAATGCGGAACCGCCCAAACACGGACGCACGGCAGCGGAGGTTTACGCTGAACGGGCCGTCCCCGGACAGCCCATCTGGTCACGCCCCCCGGCCCAGCATACGGCGGCGGAAGCTCTGGCTTCGCTGGCTGCCTGCGGCGTGATCGCCGGGACGGAAATGCGGCACGAATCCTCGCTTGCCCCCGTGGGGCTGCTGCGGAACTGGAACGTGGACATCGCCGTGCGCAGCGGCAAGCTCGACTACACCCTCCAGGGGGAAGCCACCACATGGGGGCGCGGCCTGTCCATCGCCGCGGCCCGTGCGTCCTACTCAATGGAGATGGTCGAACGCGCTTCGGCCTATCTGTCCGTGGATGGGGACGCCATCACCGATCGCCTCCACCCCACGCCGATTGTCCGGGCCAGCCATGCGGAACTGCTGGCACAAGGCCGGGCCGCCGTCGATCCGCGCAGCCTGCCCATCGACGCCGAGTACGACGATCAGCCCCTTTACTGGATGGAAGGCCGCGGCGTTTCGGGCAGTACGGTACTTGTCCCGGTGCAGGCCGTGGGGCTGTTCTGCAATCTCGACGAACCCGCCCTTTTCCTGTCCCCCGGCTCTACGGGCATGGCTTCGGGCAACACCCTCGATGAAGCCAAGGCCGGCGCGCTTACCGAAATACTGGAACGCGACGCCGAGGCTACCGTGCCGTGGCGGCGCGGCCAGTGCTTCGAGCTGCACGCGGACATCGAGCACCCGTTGGCACTGCTTCTCGCGGATTACGCTCGGCGGGACATCCATGTCTGGTTCCGGGACATGACCACGGAATTCGGCGTCCCCTGCTACCAGAGCTTCGTAACCTGCGGCGACGGTTCCGTGGTTCGCGGAGCGGGGGCGGGGCTTTCCGGGGCCGGGGCCCTGCTCTCGGCGCTGACCGAAACCCCCTATCCGTATCCCAACGGCCCGGCTTCCGCGCCGGTTCCGGCTGGCCTCGCACAGCGCCGCCTTTCCGATCTGCCCGATTACCGGCTCGGCTCGCCCGCCGACAACCTCCGGCTGCTGGAAGAAGTCCTTCTCTCGCATGGGCACGCCCCCGTTTATGTGGAGCTGACGCGTGAGGATCTGGAACTTCCGGTGGTTCGGGCCATCGTTCCGGGCCTCGAACTGACCGCCGACTTCGACGCCTGTTCGCGCCCCTCCGTCCGCCTGTTCCGCCGCTATCTGGAAAAGGCGGGGGCATTGGAAAGGATATAGGGAATTGGGGAGGGGGAGGAGAAACTTTCTGGAGAAAGTTTCTCCTCCCCCTCCCCAAACC